>JAZRWX010000147.1:0-3024 GCA_045599905.1 Acutalibacteraceae bacterium | reverse complement strand
AGGTCTCGTGTACCTTTCCGGCTTCCAGCGGCGAACAGACCACCCCGTCCAATCCGGCTTTTTGGGCGTTGGCGGCGTAGTGCATGACCACCTTGTCGATCGGTTCGCGGATCAGAAGATCGCGGCTCATACTTTCCTGATCGGTCGAAGTCAGTTGCGTGACGGCGATCAGCAGCGGACGGGTACCGTCCGCACGGGTCAGTCCCTCAACGGCGGCTTCCATCATGCGAACCGTTCCGCCGGCGTGCAGATTACAGATATCCACATCCAGACCGGAAAGTACCGCCATTGCCTTTTTGACGGTATTCGGAATGTCGTGCAATTTCAGATCGAGAAAGATTTTATGTCCTCTTTTTTTGATTTCCCGAACGATGGACGGACCCTCGGCGTAGAACAGTTCCATGCCAATTTTAACAAAGGGTTTCCGACCGGTGAAACGGTCCAGAAAATCAAAAGTCTGTTGTGCGCTTGCGAAGTCGCAGGCGACGATCACATCCTTACCCATGATGCGCTCCTCCTATAATGTCCTTTAACGATTGAATACCGTAACGGTCCATGACCGCCGGCAATTCGTTGATGATATCGCGGCAGACGAACGGATCGATCAGATTGGCAGAGCCGATCTGAACAGCGGTCGCGCCCGCCAGCATCATTTCAATTACGTCTTCCGCACGGGAAACACCGCCCAGCCCGACAACGGGAATGCGAACGGCGTCATATACCTGATAAACCATCCGCAAAGCGACCGGCAGTACCGCCGGACCGGAATATCCGCCCATTTTATTGGCGATGATCGGCTTCTTGGTTTTTAAGTCGATACGCATACCGAAAAGCGTGTTGATCAGACTGATGCCGTCCGCGCCTGCCGATTCGCAGGCCTTGGCGATCGACACGATATCGGTCACGTTCGGGGAAAGTTTGATAATGATCGGTTTTGCCGTGACCAAACGGACCGCGCGCACGACCGATTCGGCGGCTTTCGGATCGGTGCCGAAGCTCATACCGCCGCCGTGAACGTTCGGGCAGCTGATATTGACCTCAAACCAGCCGATCTGCTCTTCCCCGTCCAGGCGCTTGCAGGTATCGGCGTATTCTTCGACCGAAAAACCGCTGACGTTTGCCATGACCGGCTTGGAAAAACATTTTTTCAGTTTGGGCAGTTCTTCGGCAATGACCTTTTCCACGCCGGGATTTTGCAGGCCCACCGCGTTAATAAGACCGGCGGGACATTCCGCGATCCGCGGGGTCGGATTACCGAAACGCGGTTCTTTGGTCGTACCTTTGAAAGAGAACGTACCCAGACAGTTGATATCATACAGTTCGGCAAACTCGTACCCGAAACCGAACGTGCCGGAAGCCGGAATGATCGGATTATCGAGCGGAATGCCGCAAAGATCGACGTTTAATCTTCCCATCGGATCTCCTCCTTTTGCATGACCGGACCGTCTTTACAGATTCGTTTATATCCGGTCAGCGTTTTGCAGGAACATCCCATGCAGGCGCCGAAACCGCAGCCCATCCGTTCTTCAAAACTTAACTGTCCGGCGGTTTTCGCGGTCTTGCAGACCGCCTTTAACATCGGTTCCGGACCGCAGGTATAGAAATAGGTATAGCCATCGGGCAAAGCGTCGGTCACAAAGCCCTTTGTGCCGTAACTGCCGTCTGCCGTCGTCACGGTCACCGAAGCGCCCAGACGGCGGAATTCTTCTTCGTAAAAAACTTCCGACGCGGTATTGAATCCCAAAACCACCGAAACGGTTTTGCCGCTTCGGATCAGTTCCTTTGCCAACCGGTAAAGCGGCGGAACGCCGACACCGCCGCCCAGCAGAACGGGACGGTCGCCCGAAAGCGAAAGGTCGTACCCGTTCCCGAGTCCGGTCAGAATATCCAGCGTTTGTCCCGGTTTCATCCGGCTCATCTGTTCGGTACCGCCGCCGACCACTTTATAAATAACGGTCACACAGTCGTCCGCATAGTCGCAGACCGAGATCGGGCGGCGCAGATACCTGCCGTCCAGCCGGATATTGATAAACTGTCCCGGCGCCGTAATGGCTTCGGTATCGCCGGAAAGAACCATTTTATAGACGTTTTCGGTCAGCGGAGTATTTTCCAAAACGGTAAAAATGCTCTGTTTCATGTCCGCTCCTTTACGCGTCGATCGTCGAAATGGTCAGCGTGGTTTCTTCCAGAACGTCCAACAGCACATTGACGGTATCGAGCGAGGTGAACATCGTCACGTTGTTTTCGGTAGCAAGGCGGCGGATCAAAACACCGTCGGTCTGCTGTGCCGTCGCGCCGATATCACGGGTATTGATCACATAAGCGATATGTCCCTGACGGATTGCGTTCGGGATCTCGTTTTCGTCTTCGCTGATTTTTTTCAGCACGTGGGTGCGAATGCCGTTTTCTTTGAGGAAATCCGCCGTGCCGGCAGTTGCTTCCACATTGAAACCGAGGTTATAGAAACGCTGAATCAGCGGCAGTGCCTCGTTTTTATCCTTATCCGCGACGGTCACGAAAACCGTTCCGTAATTCTGCAAACGGGTGCCGCCCGCCTGCAACGCCTTATAAAGCGCGCGGTTGAGTTTATCGTCATAACCGATGGCTTCACCGGTCGATTTCATTTCGGGTGACAGATAAGCGTCCAGTCCCTTGATCTTGTTGAACGAGAAGACCGGAACTTTTACGTAGAAACGCTTTTTCTCGGTCGGATAGATATCAAAAATCCCCTGTTCTTTCAAACTCTTGCCGAGAATGACCTCGGTCGCGATATCCGCCAGACTGTACCCGGTGGATTTTGAAAGGAACGGAACGGTACGGGACGAACGCGGATTGACCTCGATGATATAGACGTCCTCGTTCTCATCCACGATGAACTGGATATTATACAACCCGATGATACCGATACCGAGTCCCAGTTTCCGTGCGTATTGAAGGATCGTTCCCTTGACACGGTCGGAAATACTGAACGTGGGATACACGCTGATCGAGTCGCCCGAATGGATGCCGGTACGTTCGACCAGT
>JAZRWX010000146.1:0-5139 GCA_045599905.1 Acutalibacteraceae bacterium | reverse complement strand
CTTTTCCTTTGCACCGGCAAATCTGATCGTCCGGGATGAAAACGATCCCTATCGCGGATTTACCATAAACCGCGGCAGCATGGATGATATCGCGCTGTACGATCCGGTCATTACCGATGCGGGTTTGGTGGGCTACATAAGTGAAGTCTCATTAAAAACCGCGAAGGTTACGACTGTATTGAGTCCCGATCTGACTTTCGGTACTTTGGACAACCGTACCGAAGACGCCGGCGTTATTTCCGGTACGCTTGAACTGTCGGGTGACGGACTTTGTAAATTTTTCAATCTTTCCCGTTCCTGCAATGTTGCCATCGGGGACTTTGTCATGACTTCGGGCGAAGGGGTCTTCCCTGCGGGGTTGCCGGTCGGCGAAATCGACTCCATCGGCAGTGACCGTTATAACACCTCGATTTACGCAACGGTCAAACCTTTTGCCGATCTGAATGAATTACGCAGCGTTATGGTGATCACCTCGTTTGACGGACAGGGCGATCTTTTGGGTGACAAGCATGAATAAAACCAACTATCCGCTGCGCTTCAAAATACTGCAATTATTGCTGTTTGCCGGCGCGTTTATCGGCTATTCTTCGGGGCTCTTAGTCTGGCCGATCCACAAGGTAACGCCAATGTTTTTATTACCGCTGCTCGTTGCATTTTGTATGTACGAGGAAGAACTGCCTGCGGCATTCGTTGCACTGCTTTTGGGTGTATTTGTTGACAGTACCTCGTCGTTCGGCGGTGTTTTCCACACGGTATATTTCTTTGCCGTCGGTCTGTTGACGGCGCTGTTTATACACTACTACATGAATAATAACATCCGCAGCGCCATTGTGCTGACGCTGTTATGGGCATTGCTCTACTACCTGCTTCGCTGGCTGTTCCGACACGTACTGAACGATACCATGGTCGGAAGCACGGTTTATCTGATGCAATATGCCATTCCTTCCACCGTTTACACTACCGTATATATTCTTCCGTTCTATTATCTGGAACGCTGTATGCACCATTTCAAGTCCAAATAAAGGCAGGCGAAACTCATGCCGTTTCAACGCAAAAGTCAGGTACAGCTGACGATCCTTTCCATTTTTCTGATCATTGTTTTCATCTTTTATTCCATTCGTATGTACTCCCTGCAAATCGAGGCCGGGAACGTGGAAGATACGACCCTGATCGGTACAACAACAAGAACCGCCGTGATCAAGGCACCGCGCGGTGAAATTCTCGACTGTTACGGCAGAAAGATCGCCGTCAACAGGGATGGATATAATATCGTGTTCAATAAAGCGTATATCGGCGATGATCTGAATGACGTTATCCTTGCGCTGATTAAACTGATGAAAAACAAGAAACTGTCATGGGCAGATACCCTGCCCATGACAAAAAAACAGCCCTTTACTTTTTTGAAAAATGAATCACACGATAAACTGATCAAAGTGTTGGGTCTGGCACACTATGCGACCGCGGAAAATTGTTTTACGCGCATGATCGAAAAGTACGGTCTGGAATCGTATACCCCACGCCAGCAGCGGCTGATCGCCGGCGTTCGTTACAGTATGGACGCGGCAGACTTTTCCCTTTCTTATCCGTTTACTTTTGCCGAAGATATTCCGAACGAACTGATGCGCACCGTCGAAGAAAACGGCTTTCTGTATCAGGGCGTCACGGTCGATGTTGTCCCCTTCCGTGAATACGCCGACACCAAGTTGGCGGTCAATCTGATCGGTGAAGTAGGTCCGATCTTTGAAGAAGATTGGGACGATAAAAACGGCGAAAATTATAAAGAGCGTGGCTATGCCTATAACGATAAAGTCGGCAAAAGCGGCATTGAATACTGGGCGGAAGATTATCTCCACGGCTCAGACGGCGAAATGACCTACTATATCGACAGCAAAGGAAATATCGTTTCCAGCGTTGTCACCCGGGAACCCGTTGCCGGAAAAACCGTTATGCTGACCATTGACAGCAACATTCAGCGAACCGCGCAGAAAGTCCTTGCCCAAACGGTAAAATCCCTTCAATCCGAAGGCGGCACCGTCACAGCAGGCAGCGCCGTGATGATCAAGGTCGATACCGGCGGCGTGATCTGTTCTGCCAATTATCCGACGTACGATTCGGCCACCATGCACGAAAAATACGATGAACTGATCCACGATCCTTCCAAACCGCTGACCGACCGCGCTTTTCAGGGTGTATATCCGATCGGTTCGACCATCAAACCGATCGTTGCCACCGCCGCATTGGAAAACAGCCATTACCATATCGGCGAAACCATTTTCTGCAAACAGACTTACAGTTATTTTGAAGATTATAAACCGCAATGTCTTCACTACCACGGCACCATGAATCTGAAATCGGCTTTGGCAAAAAGTTGTAACTATTTCTTCTTTGAACTGGGTCGCCGCGTTGGTGCCACAACACTGACCGATTATTTCAAACAATTCGGTTTAGGACAGTTGACCGGCATTGAAGTGGACGACAGCGCAGGCATTCTGACCGAACCCGATCGGGACGGTTTCGGCGGTGACACACTGCAAATTTCCATCGGACAGAAGAACGCCTTTACCCCGTTGCAACTCTGTAATTACTGTGCCACCCTTTCCAACGGCGGCACCCATTACCGCGCCACCTTAATTGACCGGATCGTTTCGTACGATCTTTCCAAAGTCTATGACCGGCATGATCCGGAAGTAATGAACAAAGTCAAGATCAGCCCCCGCTCGCTTGCCGCCATCAAAGAAGGTATGCTTTCGGTGACGGTAGACGGTACCGGACGCACCGCTTTGGGTGATTATCCGATAAAGATCGGCGGTAAAACCGGCACTTCGCAAATCAACGGCGGTGCCGACCACACGACGTTTATTGTTTTTGCACCGTATGAAAATCCGGAAATCGCCATTTCGGTCGTGCTGGAACACGGCTCTTCCACAAATTCAGCCGGTACGTTGATCCGTGAACTGCTGGACGCGTATTTTTACAGCAAAAAAGGAAGCGTTTCCGACACCCCGATTTATACCGTATTGCCTTAAAAAAGCCAAACAAAGGTTTGACAAAAAGGTAATTTTATGATAATATTCTATTGATCATATATTTGATTCGAGGGATATTTTTATGGGCCAAATGATTGCCGTAACATCCGGAAAAGGCGGCACCGGCAAATCGACCATCGCCATGGGACTGGCTATGGCATTCAGTCAACTCGGTCAGCGTGTCCTGCTGATCGATCTTGATTCCGGGTTGAGATGTCTTGATTTAATGCTGGGTGTAGATGATCAAGTGGTTTTGGATCTGTCAGATGTTTTAGACGGAAGACCGTATTATGACGCTCTCTATTCTTCCCCGGAATTGGACGGCATTGACCTGATCCCCGCACCTGTCCAACTGGAAAATATATCCGATTCCGCTTTCAAAGCGTTGCTTTCAACCATCGCCAATTCATACGATAACGTTATACTGGACTTTCCCGCCGGCGTTGATTTCCGACTTTATGAAGCATTGCCGAAACAAACCCGTATCATTACCGTATGCAACCCCGATCCCGTTTCTGTACGGGATGCCGCGGTCGTTTGTGAAAAGCTGCCCGATTTCAATAAAGAGCCGCTTTTCATTCTTAATAAATTTTCCGCTGATCAAATTCGTAGCGGGATTTATCAGAACATTGATTCAATCATTGATTCTTCCGGTTTTCGCCTGGTGGGCATCGTCCCGGTCAGCGATCCGCTGATGTTGCTTTCCGTCCGGCATTTCATTCCCGAAAAAAGCCGCGGATTCAAAGCATTATCACGAATTGCCCGTCGCCTGGACGGTGATTCCGTACCGTTGCCGAAACCGAGAAAAATATAACGTTAAGGAGACTTTTTTATGACCATTGCACTTATTTCCAACGATGCAAAAAAAGAACTGATGGTTCAATTCTGCATTGCTTACTGCGGTATTTTAAGCCGCCACGATCTGGTCGCGACCGGCACCACCGGTAAAATCGTTTCCGAAACAACCGGTCTGGAAATTACCCGATTTTTAGGCGGTGTTCAGGGTGGCACACAGCAAATCGCTTCCCGGATCGCCTGCAATGAAATCGACCTCTTGCTGTTGTTCCGTGATCCGATGAACCCGAACGAGGAAGAGACGGATGAAAACGCGTTACTGCGTCTTTGTGACGTGCATAATATTCCCGTTGCCACCAATATTGCTACCGCCGAAGTTTTGATTCACGGGTTGGAACGCGGCGATATGGACTGGCGCGAAATTGTTAAAAATTCTTAATTTGGAGTAAACCATGGCTGAAATCAACCGTGCCGTCAAAGGCACCAATGACGTTCTGCCTGCGGACAGTGCCGCATGGCAGTTTGTCGAAAAAAAACTATTGGATATTGCCGCGTTATACGGCTTTAAGGAAATTCGCGTTCCGGTTTTTGAACATACCGAGGTCTTCCAGCGCAGTGTCGGTGACACGACCGACGTGGTGCAGAAAGAAATGTATACCTTTAACGATAAAGGCGGACGTTCTTTGACACTTCGTCCGGAATTGACCGCAGGTACCGTGCGCAGCGTTATTGAACACGGTCTGCTCAACAACGCTTTGCCGTTGAAGGTCACCTACATCGGCGGATGTTACCGTTACGAAAAGCCGCAGGCAGGACGACTGCGTGAATTTCACCAGTTCGGGATCGAATGTTTCGGCGCGGCTTCTCCCGCCGCAGATGCCGAGGTCATTTCGCTTGCCGGTCAGGTATTGAACGAAATCGGTGTGCAGAAAATCGCTTTGGAGATCAATTCGATCGGCTGTCCGGAATGCCGCAAACAATATCAGGTGGCGCTGAAAGATTATCTGCGTTCCCACATTGACGAACTGTGCGACACCTGCAAAGAACGGCTTGACCGTAATCCGATGCGTGTGTTGGACTGCAAATCCCCGATCTGTTCGGAGATCGCCGCAAACGCCCCGGTCGTACTGGATTATTTGTGTGATGACTGCAAAGCCCATTTTGACGGCGTCAAGGCGCATTTATCGGCGATGGGCATTCCTTATACCGTCAACCCTCAGATCGTTCGCGGATTGGATTATTACACGCGTACCGTATTTGAATTTGTTTCGGGTGATATCGGCGCCCAGTCCACCGTATGCGGCGGCGGCCGTTATGA
>JAZRWX010000145.1:0-4974 GCA_045599905.1 Acutalibacteraceae bacterium | reverse complement strand
CAAGGAAAACAACATTACCATCACTTCCAACACCAATATGTCGAAAGACGATATCGATAAGGCGGTCAAGGAAGCCGAGGCCTATGCGGCGGAAGATAAGAAACGCCGTGAAGAAGTCGACGTCCGCAATAACGCCGATCAGATGATCTATCAAACCGAAAAGACCATTTCCGAAATGGGCGATAAGATCTCGGCGGATGAAAAATCCAAGATCGAAGCAGCGAAAGACGCTTTGAAAGAAGCCATGAAGGGCGAAGATATCGACGCCATCAAGGCCAAGCAGGAAGAGTTGCAGAAAGAACTGTACGCCGTCAGCGAAAAACTGTATCAGGCGGCACAGGCGGCGCAGGCCGCGCAGGAAGGTGCACCGAACGCCGATCCGAACACACAGCAGGGCGGCGCGGATAATGTTTACGACGCCGACTTCACCGACGTGGACGACCAGAAATAATCAGCATCTGACGGGAGCGTAACACCTCCCGTCATGCCCTTTTGGGTATCATGTTTGTAGGAGAAATTTGTTTTGGCTGACGAAAAAAGAGATTATTATGAGGTGCTCGGTGTCGATAAATCGGCAAGCGAGGACGAACTGAAAAAGGCCTACCGCAAAATGGCAAAAAAATATCACCCGGACTTAAATCCCGGTGATGCCGAAGCCGAAAAACATTTCAAAGAGGTCAACGAGGCCTACGAGGTGCTTTCCGACGGGGAAAAACGTGCCCGTTACGATCAGTTCGGTCATGCCGGGGTCGATCCCAATTTCGGTGCCGGCGGATTCGGCGGTGGCGGCGGTTTCGGTTTTGACGGATTCGGCGATCTGGGAGATATTTTAGGCAGTATGTTCGGCGGCGGATTCGGCGGATTCGGCGGCGGTCGTTCCAACCCGAACGGCCCGCGCCGCGGCAATGACGCTTCCGCTTCGGTCAATCTGTCTTTTGAAGAGGCGGCAAAGGGCTGTCAGAAAACCGTTTCCTTTACCAAGATCGACAACTGTACCGCCTGCAACGGCACGGGCAGTGAACCGGGGCACGATACAAAGACCTGCCCCGCCTGCCACGGTACCGGTCAGGTCAAAACGGCACAGCGCACACCCTTCGGGGTGATCCAGTCCCAGCAGCCGTGCAGTCAGTGCCACGGCAGCGGTAAGATCATCGATCATCCCTGCCATACCTGCGCCGGAAAAGGGCGTATCCGTCACAAGGTCGAAAAAGCGGTCGATATTCCGGCCGGTATCGACGACGGTCAGACCATCAACGTCCGCGGCGGCGGTGACGCCGGTGCCAACGGCGGACCGTCGGGCGATCTGCATATCGCAGTCAATGTCCGTCCGCACCCGATTTTTGAACGGGACGGATTTGACGTATACTGCGAGATCCCGATCACCTTTGCGCAGGCGGCTTTGGGCGCGGAAATCACCGTTCCCACGCTGGACGGCCGTGTAAAATTCCAGATCCACGAGGGTACCCAGCCGGGCGACGAATTCAAACTGCGCGGCAAGGGCATTCAGCGTCTGCGGTATTCCGGCAAGGGCGATCAGTATGTACGTATCGCGGTAGAGGTGCCGAAAGACCTTTCCAAGGCACAGAAAGAAAAATTAAAGGAATTTGACGCCGCTACCGACGAAAAGAATTATAAGAAACGGAAATCTTTTACCGATAAGGTCAAAGACTTTTTCAAAGATTAAAAAAACGCCGTGTCGAAAGACACGGCGTTAATGCGTTTTATGGGGTCAATTTTCGGGAGCTTCTTCGACCGGAATTTCGATCGTTGTTTCTTCGGGCGCGGTCTCGGCGTCGGGTTCGGCGGATTCCGCCGCGGTGTCATCATCACAGAATTCGACCGTCACGGCAGTATTTTTGTTTTTGAAAAATTTATCGTTGATGACGTCGTTGATTTTATCGGTCACCTTATCGGCAAGATCAGTGATCTGTTCTTTTTCCGGCTTGTTGAGGAATGTGATGGTCGTTGTCGGCTCACCCTGTTCGTCAACTTCTTTATTGATTCCCAACAGAAAAGATTTATAGGTCAGGTTTCCGCTTTCGTCCTTTTTGAATTCAAATGGGATCAGACCGACTGCCGCAACTCCGAGCAGGGCGCCGATTAAACCGGATTTGGCGTTACTTTTCATGAGAAAAACTCCTTTACAGTTTGTTGTATACAGTATACCATTTTTTTGTAAAAAAATCAATAGTATTTCATAACAAAACGCTTCCGGAATTTTCCGGAAGCGTTTTACTTAAATTAATCACCGGTATAAAGCTGATCGGCGTTGCGGCCGGGATCACTTCTGCGGCGATGATGACGGTGATGATGGATTACACCAAGATTATTTTCACTGAAATGACTGAAAATAAACGCGGCGGCAAACAGTGCCGAAAATAAAACGAACAGATTGTCGGAAATATCGATCCCGTTTACCCGCGTCGGCGAAACAATGGCGGTAATCAGATTCGGGACCGCGTAAACAAAGGACAGATTGCAGCATACCAAACCGACTGTCAGCAATTTTCTGTAATTCAGGTTTTTGTCGATGCCGTTGAATTGCTTGCCCATTTCCAGGAAGAACAGCAGCAGCGCGCAATCTACCAGCAATGCCATTACACGCTGAATGGTCAGCGGCATGGCGTTTTGGGTGACAAAACGGTTAACAAGGCGCAGGATGAACAGCATGATCGGTACAGCGAAACACAGCGGCGGAATATCGAAGTCCTTGAATCCTTTTGTGGCGTAGACCAGAAAAAGAATGCCGGAAAGAATACCGAATGCCCTGATCAGACCCGTAAGCCAGGCAAACGTGGAAACGGCATATAAAGCATGGAACACGCAGGCAACGCCGATCGCGATTGAGGCGGCCATCAGCCAGTAATTCATTTTCGGTGTATTCTTCGGACATCTTCTTGTAAGCGCGCCGATCACACCGCAGCCGATCACGATCAGGAAAATGAAGATCCATAAAACGTAACTGATCAGATTGTAGTTCATGGATTCACCGTTTTCCAAAGCCTGTCCCAACTCGTTGGTCGTGAAAAGCATTTGTATCAGCCGTAATAACGCGTTAAACGGTGTTGCGATCAGAAAAGCAAGCATGATGTGCTGATATTTCATTTTTATCACCTGAAAGAGCATAGTATATATTATCAATCCATATTATTATACTGCAAGATAAAAGAAAAAGCAACAAAAAATTCACAGTAAATAATAAAAGAGAGAAAAAATGAAAAAATATGTTTTTTTCGGGATCGTGCTGCTTCTGACAATGACGCTGATCCCTTTGTCACAACTCAAAACGACCCTGACCGTCCGGGATACGGTCGCGGCCTTTGTTCCGCACAAGTCCGACCGTCCGGTACAGAGTCGGGCATCCGGAACGGTTCGTCTGCGCCGGGCAAAAAGCAATACGGTCGAAACGGTGGACCGGCTCGACTATATCTGCGGGGTAGTGGCGGCGGAAATGCCGGCGGAATATGAAAAAGAGGCATTGAAAGCGCAGGCGGTCGCCGCCGATACTTTCCTGCGCCGCAGGCAGACCGCGGCATCGGGCAAGGCGTACGATATTTCGGACGATTACACGGTCGATCAGGCGTATCTTTCCGAAGCGGAATGCCGTGAAAAGTGGGGCGAAAAAGCCGATACGTATCTTGAAAAGATCCGTTCCGCCGTTCGGGAAACAGAATATGACACGGTGCTGTATGAAGGAAAACCGGCACTGACGGTCTACCATGCCGTTTCGTCGGGGAAAACCGAATCTTCCGCCGATATCTGGGGCGGAAAACTGCCATATCTGATTCCCGTTTCCAGTGACGGCGACCGTCTGGCTCCGAACTATAAGAGCACGGTCGTCTTTTCGGCGGCGGAATTGAAAGAAAAACTAAAATCGCTTGTTACTTTTTCGGGAAAACCCGAAAAATACGTCGGCAAAGCCGTTCGCACCGAATCGGGCGCAGTCAGAACGATCCGCTTATGCGGCACAGAATTGACCGGGGCATCGGTCAGAGCGGCACTGGATCTGAAATCGACGAACTTCGAGCTCTCTTTTCTTGACGGGAAATTTTCGGTCACGACCTATGGCCGCGGACACGGGGTCGGCATGAGCCAGTACGGTGCCAACCGCATGGCAAAGCAGGGAAGCGATTATCGCGAGATCCTTTTGTGGTATTATCCCGGCTGCACGGTGGAAAAAATCAAGGCGTAAAAAAAGGTCTATCCGTTTTCGGATAGACCTTTTTGTAATACCTTATTTTACTGTAATCTGAATGGCGTGGCCGTTGTCGTTATTGGCGGAACAGACGGTGTACTGCGGGATCCACGTATCGTCACCGCCGGCCGTTTTGGCCTTGATGCGGGTGTTGAAGTCGGCGTGCAGGTGCCCGGTAAAGACGGCCTTGATCAAATCGCCGTTGTTTACGATCAGGTTGTGGATGGCTGTATCCGCCGCCGTGTCGGTGGCGGGTTTTCCGCCGATATACTGGTTAAAGTCGATGCCCGAAGCATAGGGTGCGACCAGATCCTGCCGTTCGGGGCTGGTGTAAAGCGCCGCCACCTTTTTCTGCGCGGTGTCGCCGACGCTTACCGGCTCGTGGATGAACAGTAGCACGGTGTAGCCGTTGGCGCGTGCCGACGCAAGATCGGCGGTGAACTGCGAAATCTGACGATCCCAGAAATGTGACTGTCCGTTATCCATCTGGATCATCATCACTTTATTGTCGATCACCTTGGAAGCGTAGTACACGTCATGCGGCCAAATGGCGGAAAGCGCGTCGTAACGATCTTCCAATGTACCGTACTTGTGGCTGTAATCGAATGTTTCGTGACTGCCCAGTACCGCCGTCAGCTTGTCGGCGTAGGGCGCAAAGTTGGTCGTCAGAATGTTCAGATACGGATATTCTTCGATCATATCGCCGCCCATGACGATCTGGTCAAAGTTGTCGGCATAGGCCAGACATTTAGCCACGTTTCCGGCGGGCTTTTCGTCCT
>JAZRWX010000144.1:0-2406 GCA_045599905.1 Acutalibacteraceae bacterium | reverse complement strand
CGGGGATCGTGCGCGTCAAAAGTGATGATATTCTTAACACCCATAGCGACCAGTTCCTGTAAAGCCATGGCGCAATCCATGGATTCACGGGCGGTGCGGCGATGCTGGCGGCCTTCGTACAGCATCGGCATGATCACGGTGATGCGGCGTGCCTTACCGCCAAACGCGGCGATAATACGTTTCAGATCCTGGAAATGATCGTCCGGGCTCATCGGAACCATACGGCCGTACATTTTGTATTCCACGCTGTAATTGAAGCAGTCGCAGAGGATGAATGCGTCCAGACCGCGGGCGGTGTGGTTGAGAACCGCTTTGGCTTCACCGGTACCGAAACGCGGACAGTTGGAACCGACGACGTAAGTCGTATCGTCCTCCACTTCGCGGAACTGTTTCAGGTAATAATCCACCTTGGAAGCAATGTCCTCGCAGCCACGCATGCTGACAATCGCAAGATCGCCGTAAGGGGTGTGTTTGAAATTTACTTTTGCCATAAATGAAGACCTCCGAACCCGAAAATATTTTTAGCACTTTTAATATAACATACTTTCAGGCACAAAAAAAGCCCTTTTTTGTTTTTTCGGAAAAGTTTGTGCATTTTTTTGCCGAAATGCAGAAAAAAGAATTGCTATTTAGTCATTTATTTGCTATAATAAATTGAATTATTATGAAAAGATAGGACGTGTATTTTTATGCCGCTCGTTACTTTATTGGCTTATACCCCCGACCCTGAAAAAACCGTGGCTTCCGCCGCGAAACTTTGTTACAGTTCTTCCGGCATTGCCACCTTGCAGGAAGGGTTGACGCCGGAAAAAACCGCGTCGTTTGTCAAAATGCTTGCCGACATGGGACATGAAAGCCCGATCGAACATACCAGTTTCACTTTCGGGATCGAGGGCGTTTCCCGTTCCCTGCTGGCACAGATCACCCGTCACCGCATCGCTTCCTATTCGGTCAAATCACAGCGCTACGTCCGGGAAGGCAGTTTCGAATACGTTACGCCGCCCGAAATCGCCGATATTCCGGAAGCCATGACGGTTTACGAAGAAATCATGGACGCTGACCAGAAGGCGTATGACCGACTGGCGCAGTTACTGAAAGAAAAACATACCGCGGCGTTCATCGCCGAAGGGAAAGACGAAAAGACCGCCGCCCGGCTGGCAGAGAAAAAAGCCATCGAAGACGCGCGCTTCGTCCTGCCGAATGCCTGCGAAACCAAAATGGTCGTGACCATGAACGCGCGCAGTCTGCTGAACTTTTTCCGTCATCGCTGCTGCAACCGCGCCCAGTGGGAAATCCGCGAAGTTGCCAATCAGATGTTGCGGCTCGTTTCCGCCGTCGCACCGGATCTTTTCAAAAAAGCCGGCCCGTCCTGCGTATGCGGCCCCTGCCCCGAAGGTAAAATGACCTGCGGAAAAGCCGCCGAAATGCGTGCCTTTTATGAGGAAATGAAAAACAATGGGTAAACTGATCGTTATTGAAGGGCTGGACGGCAGCGGAAAATCCACCCAACTGGAACGCTTGCCGCAGCGTCTGCTTGAAAACGGGATCGACTGTCAGACCGTTTCGTTTCCCAACTATGAAAGCGATGCCTGCGCGCCGGTCAAAATGTATTTGGCCGGTGAATTCGGTAGCAAGCCGGAAGACGTGAACGCCTACGCCGCGTCCTGTCTGTATGCCGTGGACCGTTTCGCTTCCTATAAAACCGTGTGGGGCGATTATTACAACAACGGCGGTACCGTCGTTTCGGGGCGCTACACCACCTCGAACGCGGTGCATCAGTGCTGTAAACTGCCGCGCGAGCAATGGACGGCATATTTAGACTGGCTGTATCGGTTCGAATATGAACAGATCGCCATACCGAAACCCGATCTGGTACTGTTTTTGGATATGCCGGTCGAGGTTTCACAAAAATTATTATGCACGCGCTATCATGGCGACGCTTCCAAAAAAGACATCCACGAGCGTGACGTGGCTTATCTGGATCACTGCCGGGAAGCCGCTCTGTTTACCGCCCAATATTCGGGATGGGAGATCATATCTTGCGCAGAAAAGGGTGAACCGCGAACGGTGGAAACCATCGGGCAGGATATTCTGGATCGCGTATTACGTATTTTCAAAGGAGAACAAAAATGATTTATATTTTCTTGGCAGACGGATTTGAAGAGATCGAGGCGCTGGCGCCGCTGGATATTCTGCGCCGGGCAAACCTGCCGGTCAAAACCGTCGGTGTGACCGGAAAAACGGTGACCGGCTCGCACGGGATTCCGGTCGTTGCCGATTTTGAGATCGGCGAAGTCGGTACGGACGGTCTGACCGCCGTCATTCTGCCGGGCGGCCTGCCCGGGACGACCAATCTGGAAGCGTGTGACCGACTGATGGAACTGGTCGATCACGCCGCCGGACATG
>JAZRWX010000143.1:0-9942 GCA_045599905.1 Acutalibacteraceae bacterium | reverse complement strand
CGTTCTTCCCGGGGATGTCAGCAGTCAATTCGTCAGCGGACTGCTGTTCGCCTTGCCGCTTTGTGCAGGGAACAGTACCGTGCGTGTATTACCGCCTGTCGAAAGCCGGTCTTATATCGATATCACCCTTGACGTTTTGCGGCGTTTCGGTATTGAAATTTCCGAGCCGGAAACGGGCTTGTTTGTTATTTCCGGCGGTCAGAAATACCGCCCGACCGACGTTTCGGTCGAAGGGGACTGGTCCAACGCGGCGGCTTTGCTCGGGTTTAATCTGTTCGGCGGATCGGTGACGCTGACGGGCTTGAATGAAAACAGCGTGCAGGGGGATCGGGTGTGCGTCCGGTTATTGGAACGACTGAAAACCGAAACCGATCCGGTATTGGATCTGACCGATTGCCCGGATCTTGCGCCAGTATTATTTGCCGCGGCGGCATATACGGGCGGTGCGACATTTGTCGGCACACGCCGTCTTCGCATTAAGGAAAGTGACCGCGCGGCGGTCATGGCGCAGGAACTGAAAAAATTCGGGATCACTGCCCGTGTATCGGAAAACGAGGTTTGTATTGAAAAGGGAACGCTTACCAAGCCGACCGAAGTGCTTTGCGGTCATAACGATCACCGGATCGTCATGGCATTGACCCTGCTTGCCGGTTTGACCGGCGGCACGATCACCGGCGCGGAAGCGGTCACGAAAAGTTTTCCGGATTATTTTGATACGCTTGCCCGACTGGGGTTGGAGGTTTCTTATGGCACTTGATAAAAATATGAAGATCGGCATTGTCGGTTTGGGACTGATGGGCGGCAGTTATGCCTGTGCGCTGACCGATCTCGGATATGAAGTCGGCGCGGTCGATATTCGTCCGGAGTCCATTGATTTCGCACTGCGAAACGGCTGGATCGCGCACGGGAAGACCCGGGTCGAAGCGGATTATATCGGGCAGTTTGACCTGATCGTGTTTGCGCTGTATCCGCATACGTTCCGTCAGTGGATCACGGATTATCAGTCCTATATGAAACCGGGCACCGTAATAAGTGACGTTACCGGTATCAAGGGAAATTTCGTGGCTGAAATACAAAATATTCTCCGCGATGACGTGGAATATATCGCGGCGCACCCCATGGCGGGACGCGAATCCAGCGGGGTAGAGAATGCTTCCAAAGAAATTTTTGCCGACACCAACTATATCGTGACGCCGACCTCCCGCAATACACCGCACGGGATCGAAATCGGTCGCGCGATCGGGGAAACGCTCGGTTTCAAAACGATCACAACGCTGACCCCGGAAAAGCATGATGAAATGATCGCTTTTCTTTCCCAGCTGACCCATTGTATTGCTGTTTCGTTGATGACCTGCCGTGATACGGCGTGTCTTGCGGAATACAGCGGTGACTCATTCCGGGATCTGACCCGTATCGCAAAAATCAATGATGAAATGTGGAGTGAATTATTTTTACTCAATAAAGAACAGTTGCTGAAACAAATGGATCTGTTTGAACAGTCGTTCCGTACGTTGCGCAACTGTATAGCTGATGATGACCGCGAAACCATGCGGGGAATCATGCGATATTCCACCCACCAGAGAGAATTATTTGATCTAAAAGGAGAAGATTGATATGAATATGGATTTCAAACGTGAAATGCCGACGGCCCGCGTGATCAAGGAAATGTATCCGCTTTCACCGGACATGATAGAACAAAAAAACAAGAATGACCTGGCAATCCAAAGTATATTCCGCGGTGAAAGCGATAAATTTCTGCTGGTGATCGGCCCGTGCTCTGCCGACCGGGAAGACGCGGTGCTGGAATATATTTCACGGCTTCGTACCGTGCAGGACAAGGTCGCCGATAAGATCGTCATCGTGCCGCGCATTTATACCAATAAACCGCGCACGACGGGGGATGGCTATAAGGGAATGCTTCACCAGCCGGATCCCAACAGTTCGCCCGATTTGTTAAAAGGTCTGATCTCCATTCGCAAACTGCATATTGACGCGCTTCGGCAAAGCGGATTTTCGTGTGCCGATGAAATGCTGTACCCGGAAAACCATCAGTATCTTTCGGACTGTCTTTCCTACGTTGCGGTGGGTGCGCGTTCGGTGGAAAATCAGCTGCACCGGCTGTGCGCCAGCGGTCTGGATATTCCGGTCGGCATGAAAAATCCGACCAGCGGCGATCTGTCCGTCATGATGAATTCTATCACGGCGGCGCATCACAGTCATACGTTTGTTTATTCCGGCTGGGAAGTGAAAAGCCACGGAAACCTGCTGGCACACGCGATTTTGCGCGGCTATTCCAGTAAAACCGGTAATCACGCGGCGAATTATCATTATGAAGATTTGCAGACACTGTGCGATATGTATGCCGCAAGCGGTCTGGAAAATCCGGCAGTCATTGTTGATACCAACCATTCCAATTCGGGAAAACACTGGCAGGAACAACCCCGTATTGCCAAAGAGATCCTGCACAGCAGAGTACACAGTAAAGACGTGGCCAAACTGGTGAAAGGACTGATGGTCGAATCGTACCTGGAAGACGGCAATCAAAAACCGGACGGTACGGTTTACGGACAGTCCATTACCGACGCATGCCTCGGCTGGGAAAAGACCGAACGCATGATTTTTGAGCTGGCGGATCTGTTGTAAGACAAAAATCCCGATGCGGCTTTTTGGGGCTGCATCGGGATTTTTTATCGTAACGAAAGGACCGGAATATCGTCATTCTTTGCCTGCTCGCAAACAGCGCGGTGGCAGGTGAATAAAACAGTCTGTGTGTCTGTACTGTATTCTTTTAAGAACCGTAATGCCTGCTCGGTACGCCGATCGTCATACTGACATAAAACATCGTCCAGCAAAATCGGTATTTTTTCGGTGTCGGCCATACCTTCCGATACGGCAAGTCGTAAACTGAGGTACGCCTGATCGACCGTTCCGCTGCTGAAATAATCAACACTGTGTGTGCCGAAGGTATCGGTGCTTTCGGCATCCAGTTCCATGGATCTTGAAACGCGCACGCTGCGGTAGTGACCGTCGGTCAGCCGACCGAAGATTTCCTGCGTTCTGGTTTCAAGCGCGGAACCGTATCCGCGACGTACCTGCGCGAAACTGTTTTCCAGCACACTTTGGGCAAGATCGACGGCATCTAAAAAACGCTTTTGCTTGGCGGCGGCGGTTTCAAGTTCTGCGATTTCCCGTTCAATGACGTCTGGAAAAACGGCGTGTTTCAGTTCATTTTTCAGATCACTTTCAACAGCCGAATACCGCTGTGCCAGTTCACGACTTTGTTCCGTCAGTTCATCAAGCCGTTGTTTTGCTGCTTCAAAATCCGTGTCGGCGGCGGAAACAGCCGATTCATTTGCCGCCAGTTTTTCGGCGGCCTCTTCGTATGAAATATTTCCGAGATCATCGCTTAAATATTTCAACTGCATTTTCAGTTCTTTCTGCCGGTTGATCCGTTCCTGCAAATCGGGAAGCAGGGCGGTCAGTTCTTCGGCGGTTTCAACAACTTTGTACCGGCTGAACAGATCGCGCAGTTCGGCAAACGCTTCCTCTTTCCGGCAGGCGATTTCGGCAAGTTCGGTTTTGCGGTTTGCCAAAATTTCTTTTTGCTGATTCAGAAAAGCGGTATCGGAATGCAGGGCTGATTCCGCCCGGTCGATTTCGCCCGTCAGACGGTTAATTTTTTCCTGCAAGTCCGCGGCGGCGGATTTCAGATCCGTCACCTTTTCACGGGCACTGACGACCTGACTTCCCAGTTTGAGCCGTAGGGATTTGTTCTCCGGGCGAATGATAAATGATAATATGATTCCGATCAGCCCGGCGGCACCGATGCCGATGGCAGGGATGACCGTATTCAGTATCCACAGAACGACTCCGCCGATCAAAAGCAAGGTGCCCGGAATCAACAGCAGGGGATGAAACTTCATTTTTATATTGCTGTTTTGCCCGGCTTCTTTTTGCGCTTCTGCAAATGCCGCGGTTGCGTTTTCCAAATCAAGTTCCGTCTGTTCTTTTTCGGCTTTCAGTTGTTCCAGTTCACGGCGCATACCGTTCACAGCTTCCGGATTCAGGTCTGTTTTGGCTTTTTCATGGTAGGCGATATTATTTTCCAGTTCGGTGATCTGTGCCGTGCGGTCATCGGCGATCTGTTTTTCTTTGTCGTATTTGGTAAGGCAGAAATTGACCTTTCCCAAAAAGATTGTGTCCATAACGGAGCCGTCGTTTAAGCGCAGATTTTCGTTAAAACGGTCCAGTTCCTTTTTGGCTTCGAGAAAGCGTTTTAATTTATCGGTTTGACGAAGATCGTTTTCCCGGTCGGTAATGGCTTTAACTTCTTTGCGTTCCTTTTCGACCGTGCGGATCTCCTGCAACACGCGATTCATGTCAGACTGCATATCGGCGCGGCGTTTTGCGGCGGTATCGGCATCGTGCCAGGCGGTCTTCAATTCTTCAATATGCTGTAAATTTTTATCGTATGCACCGACTTTTTTCTTGGTTGTCAGTTTTCCGGCGGCCCCGTCCAGCCGATCTTTGACCTGCTGGTAGGATATATTTTCATCCCCGGTCGTGGTCAGATTGGAAAGCCGGGCATTCAGTTCACCGTATGCGGTGGCCGATTCGTTATTTTCGGGGAAGACGGCCTGCCCGATAAATACACTGCGTTCAAAGGCCGCTTCCGAAAGACCGAAAATCTTTTCGCCGACGGCACCGCTGACCGTTTCTTCCGTGCCGAGATCCATATCGCGTAGGGTAACACGGTCGGAAGAATCGGATTTTTTGAATTCGCGTTCCAGACAATAGTTGTGTCCGTTTTGTTGGAAGAAAACTCTTCCGCCGGCGGGTTCACCGCTCCACGGAAGATATTTTTGCCGGGGGCTTTTTGTCAGCGTTTTTCCGCCTTTTCCACCGTAAAACATCATTTTCAAAAACGCCATAACGGTCGTTTTTCCCTGTTCATTCTCACCGAATATTACGTTGAAACCGTCTTGCAGTTCCAACGTAAAATCCTTTAATCCGCCGAAAGCGGCAATATATATTTTACTGATCGTCACGGAAAATCACCTCCGCAGAAAATGCTTTCAGCCCGACGTCCATAGCTTCGTCAATCAATGCTTGCTGTTCTTCGGAAGCGGTCTTCCGCATTTCGAGAAGCTGCCGCACGAAGACGCCTTTCAGGTTTTCTTCCTGCGCCAGCAGTTCCAAATCCGCCTCCACGGCGGTTCTGTCGCAGACTTTTGCAAAGTAAACAACGTCGTTCAGCCGAGCGGCAATTTCATCGACAGACAGATGAAACCCTTCGGGCAAAGCGCCGGTCAATGTGATTTTATACAAATGTTCGGCATATTCTTTTCCGTAACGGGATTCTAACCTGGAAAGCAAAAACGGAGCAATATCCGCCGGATCGGTGCACCCGGTAAGATCGGTTTTGACCGACAGATGCTGTCGGCGGCAAAGCGGGATGAATTCCATCTGCGCATTGCCTTTTTCGACCGTTCCGCATAAAACCCCCTTCGGGCCCAGTTCGTCAAAACCCTGTCCTTCCGGACAACCGGGATAGGCGTAAAAGGTCGATCCTGCACGCAGGCACTCGGTACGGGCGTGAATGTGTCCCAAAGCAACGTAATCCATACCGCATCCGTTTAAAAAACCGGCAGGGATGCCGTTATACGGGGATTCGGTATTGCCCGATGTATCACCGTGCAGCAACAGAATATTACAAAAATCATCCTGCGGCGGTACAATGGGGAAGCGGTCTTCGCCTTTCATATACACGCCGGTAAAGGACTTCCCGTAAACGCGTACGCCGAGGTTTTCAAATGTCAGACATCCGGTTTGCCCACTGAAAACACGGACGTTTTCGGGCAGTTTGGATTTGTAGGGGGAATCGGCCGTCAGCGGATCGTGATTGCCTGCGACAATAACCGCCTGAATGGGTGCAATATCCGCCAGCGCCTTGAAAGCACGGTCGATCCATTCCTTTTCAATATGATTACTGTCAAATAAATCGCCGGCGATCAACAGCAGATCCACCGCGCGTTCTTTGGCGGTTTGGGTGATTCTTTCGAAAGTGATCAGATTTTCGATCCGCCGACTGGCTGCGGCAACGCCCAAAAATCGTTCCGAAGCGCCTAAATGCACGTCGGCACAATGTAAAATTTTCACTTTGTTCATTTTTTGTCCCCTTATACGAAATATCAATATTATTTTACCATTTTTTCGGATAAGTTGCAAGGTTTTTCCGACAAATTTCAGCATATTCGTGACATTGTTTGACGATAAGAAAATGATTTATTCAATTTGTTAAAAAACAGACAAAGAAATCTGTTGACATTGCTCTGTATCGTGTGCTAAAATAAAGTGATTTTTCATATAGAAAAATTTTCCTTCTGATTTTGGATAACCGGGGAGGTGCGGTGCTTGACCGATCGTGAATTAAAAAAATTAAGCCGGACGGAACTGATCCAACTGTTGTTTGAACAGACGCGCCGCAACGAGGAAGCCCAAAGTCGCATTGCGGAATTGGAAACGGCGCTTGAAAGCCGGAAAATCGAACTGTCTGAAGCCGGTTCCATTGCGGAAGCCGCATTGAAAACCAACGGCGTTTTTGAAGCGGCGGAGCGGGCGGCTGAACAATATCTTGAAAACATTCAGCAGTTGAATGAAAAGCAGGATGAAATCCGTCAGAAAAAAATCGAGGAAGCCGAAATCGCCGCGCAGGCAATTCTGGAAGAAGCCGAGCAGAAGCGAAAGCAAACCGAAGCGGAAGCCGAGGCCTACTGGCAGCAGTTGTCCGAACGGCTGGAAGCGTTTTATGCCGAGCATAAGGGATTGTGCGAACTGGTGTCCGGCGAATTGGGCAAACAGTCATGAAAAAACAGGAACGGGTGTTTACCGACTTTCCGACCTCGGAACAGTTAAAAACCGAATTGCGGGAAAGAAAACGGCAGAAAAAATTTCTGCGTGTTGTAGGCAGTACGGTTTTTATGCTGGCTGTCGTTGCCGCCGTTGCGGTATTGATCTCTACGGTTTGGCTGTCGGTTCTGAAAATATACGGTTCTTCCATGGAACCGACGTTAAACGCCGGTGAAATGATTGTTGCCGTAAAAACACAGAATATCCACCGCGGAGATGTTGTGGCGTTTTATTTCGGAAATAAACTGATGGTCAAACGCTGTATTGCCGTCGGCGGGGACAGCGTGAATATAGATGACAACGGAAAGGTCTACGTCAACGGCGATCTTTTGAACGAACCCTACGTCCGGGAATTGGCGCTGGGGGAGTGTGACGTTACGTTCCCGCGGGAAATACCCGACGGAAAATACTTTTTGTTGGGGGATAACCGCGGCGATTCAGTCGATTCGCGCAATGCGTCGATCGGGTGTATCGATTCCGAGTTTGTTGTCGGCAAGGTGTTCTTTCGCCTTTGGCCGATTTCACATATAAAAACAATTCATTCATGATTCCGTATGGAAAATTTGATAAAATGGAGGTTTTGAAATGAATTACAGTTCACTGTCGCAGGATCAGCAAACGAACCGGAAAAGTATTCGACATCGGATTCGTAATGTTGTGATCGGACTCGTGTGTCTGACAATCATCGGTACGACTGTTCGATTGCTTGTCAAACCCGCAATGGCGGAAAATCCGTCTGTTTTTTGCGGTTTGGAAGAACACACGCACGACGATGCCTGCTATGAAGTGAAAGAAACGCTGGTTTGTACCGAAACCGCGGAGGATCACGTTCATACCGATGCGTGTTATGAGTATGAAAAAGTTTTGATCTGCGAAAAAGAAGAGCATATCCACTCTTTAACGTGTAAATCTGATCCGTCGGATGTCGAAACGATGGAATCGATTGCCAAAACGGTGGAGTCTGTTGAAAAGACGGGTGATCTTCGTAAAGATGTTATCGCCATCGCAAAAACGCAGGTCGGATACGCGGAGCATACCCATAATTATGAAGTTGCGGACGGCGACGTACTGAAAGGTTACAACCGTTACGGCGCATGGTATGGTGATCCGTATGCGGACTGGAATACCCTGTTCGTTTCTTTCTGCCTGCATTACGCGGGGAACGATTCCTACCCGGCAGATCCCGATTGCGGTAAATGGATCGCGGCGTTGAACGGCTGCGGTGCGTATATCACGGCTTCGCAGGGACAGCCGGAAAGGGGCAATATCGTTTTCCTGAAAACCGGCGACGACTTGACGCAGGCCGGAGTGATCACGCAGGTCAGGTTGGATGATGCGGATCATACGGTTGGTTTCACGGCCATTATCGGGGATATGGATAATCGTGTTCAGATGGTCGAATACGACATGAACAAGGTTGAAATATCCGGCTATTTCGTTCTGCCCGAAACGGCGCAGGAGAAAGAACCGGATCAGCCGGAATCCGACGATGAAACGGACGTAAAACCGGAAAAAACGGCTGAAAGCGTTTCTGAACAGAAGAAATCGGAAGAAACTGCTTACCGGGAAATCAAACCCGTCGAGCCGAAAAAAGCCGGCGAAGAGGGTAATGATGACGCGCAGGAAGCCACCGGCACCGAAATTCGTCGTGCTTCGAACTTCTCCTCGTTGGCAAACGGCGGTAATTATTATCTGTCCGCGGATATCACCGTTACCCAGGCGGTCAGTATTTCCAAAAATACGACGCTTGACCTGAACGGTCATACGCTGACCGGAAATAATGCGAATCTGTTCCGGATCACGTCGGGCGGTACGCTCAATATTATCGACAGTGCCGCGCCGAAGGTATCGGCGACCGAAATGTCCTCTTTGGAACATTACGGTAATACCGCGACGTACAGCAACAAAATACTGACCTACTACGTTACCGAATCGGCCGTTGTCAACGATGAGGGCAAGACCAAAGAAACGGTAAGAAGATACGTGGTCAATGTCACCGGTCTGATCACCGGTAATACAACGCCCTTCAATATGACCGGCGGCACGCTGAATATCAACGGCGGCACGATTGCCGGCTGCACGACACGTGCGATCAGTATGTCGGGCGGTACTTTGAATTTGAACGGCGGCTATATTTGCGGGAATACGTTAAGTTCCGGCAACGGCGGAGCGGTCAACGCCACCGGCGGTAAAATCAATCAGACCGGAACTGTTCTGGCGGCCAACCGTGCATCCAGCGGCGGCGCGATCGCTGTTGCTGACACCACCTATAATATTGACGGCGGTGTGATTGCCGGCAACCTTTCGACCGGTAGCAGCGGCAGCGGCGGCGGTATTTACGCTTCCGGTGCCAGCAAGGTGACCATGGACGCCGGTTATGTGACCAACAATAAGGTCAACTCTACCCAGAGTTCTACCGGCGGCGGTGGTATTTACATGACCGGTACCACGCTTTATACGATGACCGGCGGTTATGTTACCGGCAATATTTCGACCTGCGGCGGCGGTATCCGTACCGCTTACGGCCGTTCCTGCGAAATCGTTATGAGCGGCGGTCATGTTTCCGCCAATGTTGCCAGAACCCATGAAGGCGGCGGTATTACGCTTGACGCCGACGGTTTGGCACACATTTACGGCGGCTACATTACCAATAACGCAACCCAGACAACCCAGCACTGGGGCGGCGGCGGTATCTTCTGTGCCGACGATGGAACGATGTATATCAAAGACGCACTGTTCGTTGAGAACAACGCAGGCGGTTTCGGCGGCGGTATCGCAGGATGCTCCACCGGTCGTGTTCTGTGTGTTAATCAGGGTAGTGCGGTTTATAACAACTCCGCGCAGGGTATTCACCTTTCCGGCAATCAGTCCAGTAAATCCGAAGACCATAAATACGCCGCACAGAGCCAGGTCTTTATGAATAGCGGATATCAGGACTTTTTCAGTGCTTTCAACAGCATTGTTGAAAACGAAATGCTGGGCGGCGGTTCGGCAAACTGGTACGGCAGTGCCGACGGTATGCCGGTCAACAGT
>JAZRWX010000142.1:0-1367 GCA_045599905.1 Acutalibacteraceae bacterium | reverse complement strand
TGTTTTTAACACACTTTATGAATATAATTGTGTTAAAGGTCGGAATCTGCGAAAGATTCAAAAGAATTTACGAAGAAGGGTGGTGAAATTGTGAGAATTGCGACTTTGATATTCGGTATTCTTTCCGCGATTGTCGACGTTATACTTCTTATAGTTTCAATATGTGTCCCGGAAGATTCTATGTGGGGCGCTGTTGTGGCCTTGACCTTTGTCACCGTAGCGCTTTTCGTTATTTCTGGGAATCAAAAGAAGAAAAAGAAGGCCGCTTCTGAACCTGTTCGGCCGTATATGGACGAAGAAAGCCTTTCCGGGATCGCCCAGGGTGTACTTCCTGAAATATCCGGGACACCAGTCATATTGAAAGAAGGTGAATACGCCCGTTTTTATGCTCCGGCCATACGGTATCAGACAAAACGGAAGGCAGTCGGGCGGACCGGCGGCGGTGCCGGCGTAAGTGTACGCGTGACGAAGGGCGTTTCAGTTCGTTCCGGTGCCGGTTCCAGTAAAACGGTTTACGGCGACGTAACAGACAGTTTTCGGGGAACGGTCGTCCTAACCGACAAGCGGATCGTTTTTTTGAACAGTCAGTCCGGGTTTGAATGTCCTATTTCAAGTATAACTTCTATTGAAAGCGAAGACGGAAACATTCTGATCCAGTCCGGACAGAAGAACTATATCCTGGCTGTTCCAGGGATAGACCTGTTCGAAAAAGCGCTTCGAATCATTATGAATAAATAAAAAAAGGCGGCCAGGGAAAACCCTGACCGCTTTCTTATAGGTCCATATATTCGCCCAGGCCGCGCGATCGTAGTTCTTCACGATACTTCCGTTCAAGTCGTGCGTTCTGGGTGTCTTTTGTTCTTTTGATTGCCCGGCGAAGTGTGAAGTGGCCACGGACGAAGCCGCCGCGTGGTCCGACATACATTCCGCCTTCCGGATCGTTTCTTTGATATACAAAGGAACTGCCGTCCCAGTGTCCGGGTACAAAGTGACTTCTGAACCCGTATTCAAGGGGTTTTGCATATTCGACGTTGTTGTATACGTCTATTTTGTACGAATTGCCGGCGCGGATCGCTTTCGTGCCGCTTTTGAAGTTCCGGCGGTAGTCCCCAGTATTGACGATCCCTTCTTCTTTGCAAATTTTACGGGCCTGATCGCGCGCGTAGCGTCCTTCGCCGACGACAAGACGGTCCATAATTTCCGGAATATCGTCTTTCAGTTGTGCCAGGGCGTTTTCAAACGCGATAAGTTCGTCGTGATTTACAGACATTCCGCCACCTCCGTTCTTACACCTTTTGAAGATTCTTCACGTTCACGGCCGCTGTGACTGTGGATTTAATTCCGATCACTGCGCGAAGTCGGATCGT
>JAZRWX010000141.1:0-1976 GCA_045599905.1 Acutalibacteraceae bacterium | reverse complement strand
GAGGTGGATAAAACAATATGCCGGATATACGGCCTGAAAGGAAAGTGATGGGATGAACAAATGTGAACTGGTTGGCAGAATTGCCACGGATATTGAATCGCGTACGACGGCGAACGGAACGGCGGTTGTTTCGTTTAGAATTGCGGTGCAACGCCGTTTTAAGAACGCGAACGGAACATATGACGCGGATTTCATTAGCTGTGTAGCATGGCGAAATACGGCGGAATTCATCGCGAAACATTTCGCGAAGGGATCAATGATTGGTTTGGCGGGTAGCATTCAAACGAGGTCGTATACGGCGCAGGATGGAAGCAAACGATATGCGACGGAGGTTATTGTGGATGAGGCTGAATTCGTTGGTAGCAAAACACAATCGCCCGCTGTGAACGCGCCCGCGCCGGATGAAAACGGTTTCACGGAAATGCCGCCGTATGATGGTGATCTTCCGTTCTGATGGGATATCGGTTTGTGATACACGGGCGATTGCCCGGAAACAACGAATTCATTGCGGCGAATAGAACGAATTTCTATGTGGGCAACAAACTGAAGAAGGACGCGCAGAAACTGGTATGCGCCGAAATCCGGCAACAATTGCGCGGATTGCACATTGGCGGATCGGTTTTCCTGACATATCGGTTCTATGAACCGAATCGCAAACGGGATTTGGATAATGTGTTTGCGGGCGCGTCGAAGGTGATTCAGGATGCGTTGGTTGCGTGTGAGGTATTGGTGAACGATAGTCAACGGTACATAAGGGGATTCACGACATTGTTTGATGTGGATTCGAACGATCCGCGCATAGAAATTGAAATCACGCCGTGGGACGGGAAGGTGAAACTATTGGATGGCGAATAGACGAATGTTTTCGCGGGATGTGGTTAGCACTGATACATTCCTAGATATGCCGATATCGGCGCAGGCGTTGTTTTTCCATTTGGGCATGGAGGGCGATGACGACGGATTCGTGAAAAACCCGAAAACGGTGATGCGTATGATCGGCGCGAAACCCGATGATTTGAACATCTTATCGGCGCGTGGGTTTATCATTCCGTTTCAAACGGGTGTGATTGCGATTCGGCATTGGCGTTTGATGAATACACTGCGAAACGATCGATATAAACCGACGACATGTATTGCTGAACGCAAAACACTGGAAATATCCGGCGGAATTTATGACGGTTGCCAATCGGTTGCCGAACGGTTGCCGGATGGTTGCCATGTGGTTGCCGAATGTGAACCACAACATAACATAACTCAACATAACCTAACTGAACATAACGGAACTGAGGATAATGTGGTTGTTCCGGCGAAACCGAAACAACCCGCCCGCCACAAATACGGGGAATATGAAAATCTTCTGTTGACGCATGAGGAATTGGAAAAACTGAAATCGGAATATGGCGATTGGGCGCAACGGATTGAACGATTGTCGGCGTATATAGCATCGAATGGTGCGAAATACAAATCGCATTATGCCACGATTCGAAACTGGGCGCGGAAGGATGCGGAAACGGTGAAAAAACCGAAAACCGATCACGGGTATCAGCAACACGAATACACGGCGGACGATTTCGGGGATGAGTTCTATTACAACCCGGATAGGGATTTTAAACGATGAAGGCGGCTGGACATCCGTGCTATGAATGTACGGAACGGCGCACGGGCTGTCATGCGGAATGTACGAAATATAGGCTATATTCCGCGTGGCAGGCACGGCGGCGGGAAAAACGGTATACGGATGCGCGTGTTGATATCGACATAACGCAAATGCATTTCATTACGGCGGCGAGGGCTAAGAAACGGAGAAAACGATGAAGAAAATTGATTGTGTATGTCAGTGCGCGATGTGCGACGGGAAGGAAATTTGCACGGTATTCAAAAAACGCAACTGCGTTGCGTATGCGGAATGGGAAGAACGACCGTCGGCGCAAAATCAAAATCAATGATTTTGAGTTTTGCGGTTTTGCAAGCAAAAC
>JAZRWX010000140.1:0-3858 GCA_045599905.1 Acutalibacteraceae bacterium | reverse complement strand
CAAAATTTTGATATGGTCAAACGTGAACTGATCATCGGCGGAAAACCGGCATGTCTTTATTTTGTAGACGGTTTCATAAAATCGGACGTGTACGAAAAAATGTTGGAATTTTTTTACGCCCAAACGCCGGAAACGATGGATCAGATCCATACCATGCAGCAATTTGCTCTGCAAAAAACGCCGTATATACAAGCGGATCACACCGATTCTGTGGATAAAGCGATCACCGCTGTATTAAGCGGACCGGCTGTTCTCATCATTGCCGGCATTTCCGGCCTGCTGATCATCAACACAAGACGATACCCGACACGCAGTATCGAAGAACCGCAAAAGGATAAATCCCTGCGCGGCGCCCGTGACGGATTTGTTGAGAATATTCAGACGAATGCGGCACTTCTCCGGCGGCGTGTCCGCACCGAAAATCTGCGAATGGAGCATTTTTCCTGCGGCGAACGCACCAAGCTGGACATTGCCGTCGTTTACATTGACGGTCTTATTGATAACAAACAGCTGGAACGATTAAAAAAGCGGATTAGTGAAATAGACGTTACCGGAATTTCCATGACACAACAGGCATTTTGTGAACGGTTGATCCCATCGGTTTTTTGGAATCCATTTCCGAAATTCAAATTCACGGAACGCCCCGATTACGCCAGTGCCTGCATACTGGACGGAAAGATCATCATTTTGCTTGACAATTCCCCTGCCGTGATGGTTTTGCCGAATTCCATTGCTGACTTTTTTCGCGACGTTGACGATTACTATTTCATGCCGGCGGTCGGAACCTATACGCGTATTATCCGGCTGATCGTCAGCATTATGACCATTTTCGCCGTGCCGCTATATTTGTTGGCGGTACTGCACCCGACCCTATTGCCGGATGCAATGCGTTTTATTTTGCCGCGTGAATCTGCGGAATTACCGCTGTTCTGGCAATTATTGATTTTGGAATTTATCGTAGACGGCTTGCAGTTAGCATCTCTCAACACCCCGGAAACGTTATCAAATTCTCTTGGCATCATCGGCGGACTTCTGCTTTCGGAATTTGCCATCAACGCCGGCTGGTTTGTACCGGAGGCGGTATTATGTATTGCTTTTGTTACCATTGCAGCTTTTTCCCAACCGAGTTTTGAAATGGGCTATGCCATGAAATTTGAACGGATCATTTATACGGTCAGCGTACAGCTTTTTGATTGGTGGGGGTTATTTGCCGCGATTGCTCTGCTATGTTTCAGCAAGTTGATGATGAAAACCGTTACCGGCAGGAATTATTTGTATCCGATCATACCGTTTAACAAAAAAGCGTTTTTCAAACTGTTTGTGCGTCCGCCGATCAATAACAAGCATTAAAAAAGAGAAGCTGTATTTTCACAGCTTCTCTTTTTATACGTAAACTTTACCGATCTTCTCGGAAATAAGACATTCCCAAATGTGCCGGCGGTTGATTATCTTTTTTATTCATCACGCTTGTTGCGATCAGAACGATAACAGTCAGTAAATACGGGAAAATCGCAAAAACCTTTTGCTGCGAAAGCGAAAGTGTTTTAAGCGTAGCATCCAGAATGGAAAGTCCACCGAAAATCATCGAACCGATCACGGCAAACAACGGCTTCCACATGGAAGCAATGACCAGCGCGACCGACATCCAACCGAAAGAATCAATTGCTGCTTCTGCTACCTGTGTACCACTTGAACGGTCCATAATATAGTACAAACCGCCCAGACCGGCAATCGCAGAACCGATCGTAATAAATGCGTACTTATAAAGCGAAACGTTGATACCGACCGCATCGGCAGTAGCCGGGCTTTCGCCGATACTTCTCAAATAAAGTCCCGAACGGGATTTTTTAAGGAACCATGCCGCCCAGATCGCCACCGCAATAGCAAGATATACCAGAACACCGTGAGAAAGGAAAATCTTTACAAACGGATTGGAATTGTTTTTCAGACCAAAGAAATCTTGAAACGCCGGGCTGACCGCGACAAACAGTTTTTGGTCATAAACCCGTTTGGAAAAGAATTTCATGAAGCCCACACCAAACGTAGTCAGCGTCAGACCGGTAACGTTCTGATTGGCCTGCAACGTAATCGTCAGGAAAGAATAAAGCAAACCGGAAATTGCCGAAAACAGCAGCGTATAAACAATTGCCAGCAAAACCAATACCGCGCCGCTGACTTTTCCGCCAAACTGTGCGACGGCAACCGCGCCGCCGGTCGCACCGATACACATGATACCGGGGATGCCGAGGTTTAAGTGACCTGCTTTTTCGGTCAGGATTTCACCGATGCACCCGAACAGGAAAATACAACCCATCCGAATTGCGTTTACTAAAATCGTAATAAACATCAGTTTGTTCCCCCTTCCGTTTTGCTCTTCTTGTTGAATTGAATTTTATAGCGAATAAAGAATTCACAACCGATAACAAAGAAGAAGATAATACCAACAACAATATTTGCGTAGTCGTTACTGTTAAGCTGGAACTGTGTCGAAACAAACTTTGACCCGGTGTCAAGAACGATCACGAAGAACGAGGTCAACAGCATTGCAGCAGGATTAAATCCGGCAAGCCATGCAACCAAAATCGCCGTAAAGCCCAAACCGCCGACTTCCTGATTGATGGTATGCGAAACAGAGCCGGAATACAGAACGCCGATGATACCACAGACAACACCGCCGAACAACAGCGTACGAATGATCGTCTTTTTGACATTGATACCGACATACTTTGCGGTATTCACACTTTCACCGACCAACTGCACTTCGAAACCGTGCTTTGTATATTTCATATACACAAACATGATCACGGTCAGAACGATGGCAGTCAGAATTGAAATCATGTATTTGTTACCGATATCCGGGAACCAACCCAGTTGTCCGTTCAGCATATTGACAATACCGATATTTCCCGAACCGCTTTTATCCCATGTAAACACAAAATAATCGACCAAAGCCAACGCGATATAGTTCATCATCAGGGTAAAAAGTGTTTCATTCGTATTGAAAAACGCCTTGAAAATCGCCGGAATCACCGACCAGATGCAGGAAGCGATCAAACTTGCACAGATCATGATAAGGATCAGCAGCGCATTCGAGATATCCGGCATGATTTCGGGAAGGAACTTCATACAGGCAATAGAAGCCAGACAACCGACCAAAACCTGGCCGTTTGCGCCGAGATTCCAGAACTTCATTTGAAACGCAGGAACGATCGCCAATCCGAACATCAGCAGTAAAGCAACGTTTTGCAGCATAGACCAGATATCCAAAAAAGCGCCGGAAAACATGGCTTGATAAATCATAAACGGATTTTCTTTGATCAGCAACATACTTAAAATGCCGACAACGACCAACGCCGAAAGGATGGCAATGATCCGTATCAATAACGCTTTGTGCATCGGCATAGCATCATTTTTTGTTACGTGCATTTTCATTCCTCCGTTTCTGACTGGGCTTGCTGCCATTGTTCTTCGGTAAGATTACTGTCTTTTGCCTTACCGTATTCTTTTTCTTTACTCATATCCAAGGAACCGGTCATCATCAAACCGATTTCTTCCTTGGTCGTTTTGTCAGCGTGAACAACACCCATGACACGGCCATGGCAAAGCACCATGATCTTATCACAAAGACCGAGCATGACGTCCAGATCTTCACCGACAAAAAGGATGCCGACACCGTTTTTCTTCTGTTCATTCAGAATATTGTAGATCTGATAAGAAGAATTGATATCCAACCCACGCACGGGATATGCCGTGATAATAACATTCGGGCAGGATTCAATTTCTCTGCCGACCAGAATTTTTTGTACGTTACCGCCGGAAAGACGGCGAACCGGTGTTTCGGTAGAAGGCGTCACAATG
>JAZRWX010000139.1:0-2105 GCA_045599905.1 Acutalibacteraceae bacterium | reverse complement strand
ATAGTGGTTGAATACGCCCCACTTTTTCGATACAAAGCGATCGGTCGCAAAGCTCATTTACAAGACCCCTTTTTACCGACTTTCACTTTCTATATTGAATTATAGTCGCTTTTGTGATAAAATACTTGGTGAATATCGGATTTTATTTGAACAAAAGTCACTTTTTGGGGGAATTTCTTTGAAATACACGGAGTTGAATGAAAAAAAGCGTCACGGCTCGGCTGATTTCCCGATCCAATACTACTTTGTAACGCAAACGCATCCCCAATACGAAATGCAGCCGCACTGGCACCGCGAATTTGAGATGATCCGCGTGATTTCGGGTGTTTTCCGGGTGTTTCTCAACAACGTGGAATACGAACTGCTTGCCGGAGATATCGCGCTGGTCAACTGCGGCGTTCTGCACCGCGGCGAGCCGGAAAACTGTGTTTATGAATGCGTGGTTTTCGATCTTTCCATGCTGCGCCGCCGACGGGACGATGCCGTAGCGGAACTGATTCTGCCGCTAATGAACGGCACCCACACCGCGAACGGTCTGCTCCACCGCGACCACGGGATCTTATACGTGACCGCCGCTTCGCTTTTTTCGCTGATGCAAAAGCCGGCCGAATACTATGAACTGTCGGTCTACGGCGCGCTGTTCCGTCTTTTTGCTTTGCTGTACCGTGAAAACAGGATCGCGAAAACCGACCGCGGACGCCGTACGGGCAAGCAGAACGATACCGTCATCACACTGTTGGACTGGATCGAGACCCACTATACCGAGCCGGTCACACTGGCACAGTTAGCGGCGGTCAGCGGACTGAATGAAAAATATCTGTGCCGCCTTTTCAAGGAATTCACCGACCGCACACCGATAGATTATGTAAACCATTTGAGAATAGAACACGCCTGCCACGAAATCACGGTAAATCACCGTACCGTGACCGAGGCGGCGTTTGAAGTCGGGTTTAACGATTTAAGTTATTTTTCGCGCACCTTCAAAAAATACAAAGGTGTTTCCCCCAAGGCCTTTGCCGGCTCCGGCGGGAATTAAAGTTTGGATCTGTAACCGTCACCGAACAGTTGGTCGGCAAACCAGACGCGGTCGACCTCGAACATCTTGCCGTTCAGATACTGCAAAATGCCGCCGTCGGTCGAAAAGCAGAAACGCAGGCGGTAGGAGTACAGTGCCTGCTTGTCAAAGCCCTTTTTTTTGTCTTCCGCCAGTTTACCGTACTTTCCGTCCCCTAAAAGCGGATGCCCGATCGATGCCATGTGGGCGCGGATCTGATGCGTGCGTCCCGTCAGCAGTTCGATTTCCAGCAGCGACAGCCCGTTTTTGGATGCCAGCACACGATAATGGGTCTTGATACTGCGGTTATCGGCGGTTTTTCTGCCGCTTAAATAGACCTTGTTTTTGGCTTCGTTCTTTTCAAGATACCCTTCCAGCGTGGCGACCTTCTGTTTCGGTACGCCGTGCACCACGGTCAGATAGCGTTTGTCGATTTCCCGATCCTTGATCTTCTGGTTGAGGATGCGCAGGGATTCGGCGTTTTTTGCGGCGATCACAATGCCGCCGGTATTGCGGTCGATACGGTTGGCCAGCGCGGGATGAAAACTGTTTTCCGCCTGCGGATCGTACTCCCCTTTTTCATACAAATACCGCTGGATACGCCCGATCAGCGTATCGGTATATTCCGTTTTATCCGGATGGGACAGCAGTCCCTGCTTTTTATCGGCAAGCAGAATATTCTCATCCTCATACACGATATCCAACTGCGTACCGGCACGCAGAAAATCATACTGCGGCTGCGGCTGAACAAAGAACTCGTCTTTCAGGTACAGCGTCAGCACGTCCCCCTCTTTTAAGCGGATCGAAATTTCGGTGCGTTTGCCGTTCAGTTTGATGTCTTTCAGGCGAATGGATTTATAAAGCAGGGATTTCGGCAAAGTCGGACAGACCTTGGTAATGAATTTATCCACGCGCTGATCGGCGTCGTTTTTGGTTATGGTAAAGGATTTCACGGATTTTCTTGCCTTTCTGTGTAAAATCAAGTATAATAAACAAAATTCATGCAAGGAGGCGGTCGTTTGGAAAAGAACATTCACGCGGGACACCGCGC
>JAZRWX010000138.1:0-1700 GCA_045599905.1 Acutalibacteraceae bacterium | reverse complement strand
CCGCCTGTGTTCGGGCCGGCGTTTGCCATGGAGATAGTACCCCGGTTGTTCTTATTGTCGGGCATAAACTCATCCTTAATGGTGTAACCCGGTCCTCCACGACCGGTGCCGGTCGGGTCGCCGCCCTGGATCATAAAATCTTTGATAACACGGTGAAAAATCAATCCGTTATAATAACCGTTTTTGATATGGGTGGTGAAGTTTTCCACCGTTTTCGGTGCTTTTTCGGGGAACAGTTTTACGGTGATATCCCCCATCGTTGTATGCAGTACCGCCAATGTATCACCGCATTGAACGGCTTCTAATTGATAACAGGACATAACAGATCCTCCTTTAATATTGGAGTCATTTTAGCAGATAAATCCCTTTTTGGCAACCTTTTCACCGAATTATGACAAATTTGTGATAATGGTTACAAGCGGATTTATTCCCGGATCAGCACCTTTTCGACCTTGCCGATCACGGCATAATGCAGGTCGTTATTGTACCAGCGCAGCGGTTCCGGATCGGTGAAACATTTTTCTTCCATCTGCTGAACATACTGTTTTTTCAGCACCACAACAACGCGCGCCTGCTCGAAATAAGTCGCGTCACCGTCAAAGACGGGGGTCAGCCCCGTTGCCTCGGTCTTATTGATATCGCGGCCGGACTGACTGCCGCAGATTTTATGGATTGCCTTGTTATCACCGTAAAAACTCAACGTGAAATAATCGTTCTTTTCAATGAATTCCATGGTGTACCGTGCCGGACGGATGACCGTGATCATACTGTCGGCGCCCCACATTTCACCGGCGAATCCCCAGGAAGCCGTCATCATATTATATCCGCTTTCCTTTGTGCCGGCGGTGACCAGCATCCATTCATCCGCGATCATCTGCACGAGATTTTCTTTGATTTCACGAAAATTGATTTCTTTGAACATTTTGCATTCCTCCCCTAATAGTATATCGGAAACGATCGGTTTCATAACTTTATTATTGTATCGCAGGCGGCAGCGGAATGCAAGATTATTTTATTCGCCGGACTGACGTCGGAAAATACATGTTAAATATTTAACTTTTTTGCAATCCGCTATTGTTTTTTACGAACGGCTTTGTTATAATAGTTAAGTACGGTCGAATTTTGTATTTTCGACCAACATTCTGAAAGGAGTTCGTTTATGGTTATCTCAAAAGAAGTAGAAAACATGTGTCCCGTCGCGAAGGGACCCCACCACGGTCCGGCTCCCATCCCGGAAGAGGGCAAGTGGATCCAGGCAAAGGAAATCAAAGATATTTCGGCTTACACCCACGGTGTCGGCTGGTGTGCCCCGCAGCAGGGTGCCTGCAAACTTTCACTGAACGTTAAAAACGGCATCATCGAAGAAGCGCTGGTCGAAACCATCGGTTGTTCCGGTATGACCCACTCCGCCGCCATGGCCGCGGAAATCCTGCCCGGCAAAACCGTGCTGGAAGCGCTGAACACCGACCTGGTCTGTGACGCTATCAATACCGCAATGCGTGAACTGTTCCTGCAAATCGTTTACGGCAGAAGTCAGTCCGCTTTCTCGGATGACGGTCTGGTCATCGGCGCCGGTATGGAAGACCTCGGCAAAGGCGCGCGCTCCATGGTCGGTACCATGTACGGTACCAAAGCCAAAGGCGTTCGTTACCTGGAAATGACCGAAGGTTACTGCACCCGCATGGCGCTGGATGAAAACG
>JAZRWX010000137.1:0-2379 GCA_045599905.1 Acutalibacteraceae bacterium | reverse complement strand
GGAACGGGAGAAGACCTCCCCCAGCGCCTGCTCCAATGTATGCGGAACGGCGCCGTCATCCAGCGCAGCACGGGCGGCGGCGGTCGCGGCGGCGACGTATTCGGGGCGTTTCATGCGTCCCTCGATCTTGAAAGACGATACCCCCATTTCCGCCAGTTCACGCAGATACGGCAGTAACGAAAGGTCTTTTAAGCTTAAATCATACCCGTTTCCGCCCGGCGCGGCAAAGGGCAGTCGGCAGGGACCGGCGCAAAGACCGCGGTTCCCGCTTCGTCCGCCCAGCACGGCGGAAAGCAGACACTGTCCCGAAACACTCATACACAAGGCCCCGTGAACGAACACCTCGACTGTCATTTCCTGACGGCGTGCCTCGGCGCAGAGCTCCCGCAGTTCGTCCCGGCTCATTTCACGGGCTGCGACCACACGGGAAATGCCCATTTTCTTCAAAAACGGCAATGCCGACGGCGTATGTACCGACATCTGGGTCGAAGCATGCAGTTCCAGCGTGGAAAACGCTTCGTGCAGCAGACGGCACAGACCGAGGTCCTGCACGATCACGGCGTCCACCCCGGCACGCACGGCGGCGCGCGCCACTTCCAGCGCGGGCAGCAATTCATTCTGCTTTACCATGATATTCAAGGTCAGATGCACCCGTACCCCCCGCACGTGGCAGTAGGCGACGGCGCTTTTCAGCCCCGCTTCATCAAAATTCGCGGCGTTCCGGCGCGCGCTGAACGCGGTCGCGCCGAGATAAACCGCGTCCGCACCGCTGCGTACGGCAGCTTCCAATGCCTCCCGCGAGCCGGCGGGGGACAAAATTTCAGGTTTAATCAAGGTCAAACGTCTCCTGTGTTGCTGATATCTTGCGGGAAAGGCGATCGGCATCGCCGCGCGCGACGGCGTAACGCTCGGTCATTTCCTTTAACTGACGGCGCAGATCGGCACATTCGTTTTCCGCCTTTTTCTGCGCGTCCGACGCGTCCATTGCCGCCAGAACGGCGACCATCGTTGTGGAAAGAAACGGATTCTGCTTTGCGAGAACGTCCATTTTGCGTTCCAGTTCCCGACCCAGCGCACGGATATATTCCTCGCTGTCGTCGCTGGCGATCGCGTAGTGGATACCGCCGACGGTAAACTTGATCGTATTTGCCATAAGACCAACCCTCCCCTTTTTATATCTCTATCATATACCATTTTGACCGAAATGGGAAGAATTTTTTATTTTTCGGTCGAAAACGGCAATTTTATCCCCCTAACGCAAACAATTTCTCTGCCTTTTCTTTCCGCATACCGAACCGCATCATACGCGCCACCGTAATTTCTGCATACACCGGAAATGATCAAATCCGCCCGATCGACCATCCAACGGTTGCGAACCGTGATTGCGGCTTTGAAATGAACACCGTCCACAGCTTCGGGCAAAATGATGGCATCGTAATACCGCTCATACTCCGCCTTGTTATTATTTAATTCCGCGGATAAATACGGCAAAATCAGTTGGAGTCTGATTTCGGGATTTTCAAGCGCGAGTTTTTTCACCGCCGCGGAAAACGCTCTGTCAAACGCACCCCTTCCGCCTGTTTGAAAAACGGTGCAATTTTTTGAATCGGCATATTTCAGTGCCGCCAAAAGCGAATCCGCGCCGCCGTAATAATCCCGATGTCCGAAGCCGCAACATATTTTTTCGTTCATTATTCTTCTCCGTTATCTGAAAACTGTTATATTTTTAATTATATCGTCTATCAAACAATATTTCAATCAAAACATCGTCCGACAAATAATATTCGGAAAGTTGTATACGCTAAAATATAACACGTAGGACGGTGATAGCATGAACGAACAAATGATTTCTCTGCGATTGGCAAAACTGCGGGAGGCAAAGGGCGTTTCTGCGCGGGATATGTCGTTGTCGTTGGGACAAAACCCCGGCTATATTTATAATATTGAAGCCGGAAAATCCAATCCCTCTTTGACCGGTTTGTTCTATATTTGCGATTATTTCGGAATTTCGCCCGGCGAATTTTTTGAGGAAGAAAACACCGATCCGGTCAAACTGCAAGGCATTATCCAAGACCTGAAACGGCTGAATGATCATCAGTTGGATACCGTTGCCCGTCTGGTCAAGGATATTCTGGATAAATAATTTTTTCGGGGTTGTCCGCTTTTTGCTGACGATCCCGTTTTTTTCGCAAACCCGGTTGCAAACCGCGCGGATTTCCTGTATAATAATCCCGTTACTTTGAAAGGAGGGTTCGTCATGCAGATGATGATCAGAAACGGACGGGTCGAACTGTCGGGCGAGCCGATCCTGACACAGATCGATATTGAGATCAACACCCAAAGCCGCATCGGCGTGGTTGGCCGCAACGGCTGCGGCAA
>JAZRWX010000136.1:0-18847 GCA_045599905.1 Acutalibacteraceae bacterium | reverse complement strand
CCGATGACCTGAATTTCACCGCGCGAAAGCGCCGGTTTCAGAATATTGGCGGCATTCATGGAGCCTTCGGAAGAATCGCCTGCGCCGACAAGATTATGGATCTCATCAATAAAGAGGATGATGTTTTTGGCGTCCTTGATTTCCTGAATCAGGCCTTTAACGCGCGCCTCGAATTGTCCGCGGAATTGCGTTCCGGCAACCAGACCGGTCAAATCCAAAAGCATGATTTCTTTATCCAAAAGGCGTGCCGGTGCATCCCCTGCGGCGATTTTCAAAGCCAGGCCTTCGGCAATGGCTGTTTTTCCGACCCCCGGTTCACCGATCAGGCACGGGTTGTTTTTTGTGCGGCGGGAAAGGATCTGGATCGTGCGGTACAGTTCTTTATCACGGCCGACAATACGGTCCAACTGTCCGTCACGCGCGCGGCGGGTCAGATTCGTACAGAACTGATCAAGATAGCGCTGACGCTTTTTCTTCGGTTTTTCCTGCTTGTCCTTTTCGGATTCATCTTTATTCTCCGAATCATCCTTTTTACCGCCGAAAGCGTTGAAAATATTATTCAAAAACGGCATGGCAGGCGCGGTACCTAAATCAAAAGTTTCATCATTTAATGCCGCATCGTCATCGTCCGGATTCATCAGTTCCATGAACTGATTACTCATCATTTCAATATCTTCGTCGGTGATATTCATGTTTTTTAGCATATCATCGACCGGCTTAATGCCCAATTCCTTGGCGCAAACCAAACAAAGACCGTTGGGTTCGGCTTCGGGATGATTCGCGTCCGACAGGAAAACGACAGCAGGACGTTTTTTACATTTGGAACAAAGTTTCATAAATGGATCTCCTTTATTTTGCAAGCGGGGCAAATGAAATTATAAATGAATAGATTTTTGTTTTAGCAAGAATTTCGGAAGAAAGCATCGGTAAAGAATCACCCAGCAGGCGATTTAATAATGTGATCAATAGCGCCAACGCGATGCAGGCGATCAATCCGCGCGGAATTCCCAGAACAGCACCGAGAAATTTGTTGATTTTATCGGTCAGTTTTGTGTGATCAAATACACCGCCGAAAAGACGCTTTAATAGCTTAAATAAGAAGGAAAGCACCGCAAACAGTACCAGCGTATACAGCAAACTGAAAATCATTGAAACGGGCGGTTTCAAAAATTCCCGTGAAGTTACGCTGGCAACCTCTTTGGTATTACCGTCAAGACTGCGATCCAATTCATCCAATGCCTTATCTTTGGCATTATTGATATCATCATTTGAACGCAAAAAATCCGGCAGACAATCAAATAACTTTTCAACCGTTGTTTGCGTGGTATCACTGACGGTATCCACCGTTACTTTGACCAGTTTCGGCTCAACCACTCGATCATAGGTCCACTCCCCAAAAACGCCGCCGAAATGAATGGCAAGTGCCATCGACAAAATCAAACCGGCCGTTTCAAGAAAAATGCGCCAGAAGCCGCGCTTATATGACATAATAACGGAAAAGATAAATACACCAGCAAAAATAATATCAATGATCAAAGCGGCACGGTCCATAGTAACACCTCTCAGTTGCTTAATACCATTCGGCTAATCTGGCTGTTAGTGATGACGGCAATGGACTCACTGCCCAATACGGCAAGCCGTTCGGCACCGTATTCACAGTTCTTCCGGCAAAGCACATCGCCGTTAAGATCAAGTAAATACACCGTCGTTTCGCTGATGCAATAAATATGACCGTTCGCGTAGGCAATATCATTGATCGCGCCGTCAAAATCAAATTCTTTCAGTTTTTTACCTTTATGATTAAATATGACGATATGATTATCCAGGCGGTTGCTGGAACGGTTGAACACCAAAACATTGCCGGACGATGTTTTTCTTGAAATATAAAGTTCCTCAGTCGATGAATAATCTTTACGTTCAAATCTATTCCACGAAACACGTAAACATGAATTTTTCGTTGAAATATCAAACCCGGAAGTATCATTTTCCAAAGAACATACCACGTTATCTTCCAAATCAAAGGTCTGTACTGCATTCGGCGAATCGAATTTCAACACACAGACTTTGGAAGACAAAGTTCCGGAAACCGTACTGATCGTCGAAACGGCTATTTTCTTACCATCACGTGAAACAACGATATTATTCACGATATCTTTGGCGGAATACCACTCATAAAGCCGTTTGTTTTTAAGGTTGTAAACGCTTGCCGATGAAGCGTAAGAGTTGGAGGCATTTACGATCGCGTAAGTGCCGTTTCTGCCGATAGCGGCGGTTTGAATGGCATCATCGCACGTCTGTGTAACGATGTTTCCACGCAGATTATAAATGGCAAATTCAGTTCCGCCCTGATCATAAAGCAAAGCTCTGGTTTCGCTGCATTTCAAAACCGGGTGGGCATAGCCGTGCGACACGGAAAATATTTTCTTACCGGCAGTTGAAAATGCCGCCAACTGAGAATCGGTCAACACATAATAAAAATACCCTTGATTTTCAACTTTTAAGATCTCCGTACCGTATATCTCACGCGGATAACCTCCAGTACCGAACGCGGCAAAACGGTTACCGACCACTTCGCCGATTCCGATCGGAAGCAGGCATTGCAAAACAACGAATACAACAATGACCAGTGCGGCAAAAATTAATACTTTCTGAAATCTGCTCTTCTTATCGGTCTTATTGCCGCGTATCACACGAACAGCAGGTTTCGTTTTTGAAAAAGTATTTTTTTCTTTTTTTGGCAACCGCTCAGTTTTCGGCGCAGATCGCTTTCCGCGTTGCGATTTTTTGCGTTTTTATTCCGCCAAAACAAACATCCTCCCTGCTGTAAAATACTTGATTCAAAAATAATCCGTTCGGGGGCGCGGTGATCCCCGCATTATCACGGGCGCCGGTGGAAAAAATCTCATCAGCGCAATCGACCGACAACCGACCTTCCGATACCTCATAAGCGGTACCGACTATAATGCGTACCATGTTATACAAAAATCCGTCGGCGGAAACCGAAATCGCCGGGCAGTCGCCATCCGTGATCAATTCGCATTCACGGACGGTTCGTACCGTATCGGTGACCGAACTGCCAGAAGCACAAAAACCCTTAAAATCATGGGTGCCAATCAGCGTTTTACAAAACGCCGCAACAGTTTCGTCATTTAACGGTTTTTCAAGGCGCCACGCGTACCGATCCGCAAACGGGTCATGCGTTTGCGAAACATAAAAACGGTAAATATAGTTTTTTCCGTTCGCGTCATAACGCGCATGAAAATCATTTCGGACAAAAGCACAATCCCGAACTGAAATATCATTCGGCAGAATTGAATTCAATCCCCGTAAAAACGCCTCTTTCGGAAGATTATCCGGGCAGTCAGTATGACAGCAGAAACCGCGCGCGTGAACGCCGGCATCGGTTCGGCTGCATCCCGTCACATCAGGTCGGAAGCCCATCAATTCTTCCAAAGCATCTTGCAGGCGCTGTTGAACGGTAACGGCGTTATCCTGCACCTGCCAACCGTGATAATCGGTGCCGTCGTATGCAATTTTCAGCAGGACACGTTTCATATCCGTTCACCTCTTCAAAAATGAACATAACAATTCAAAAACAGAATACCCACACAAACGCCGATGGAAATCAAAGCGGCAACCAAATCACCGGTATGAAATCGCAGTTGCTTCATTCGGACCCGTCCCTCACCGCCGTTATAACAGCGGCACTCCATCGCCTCGGCCAATTCATAAGCACGACGAATGGACGAAATCAACAACGGGATCAAAATCGGGATCAGCGCACGGATGCGTTCAGGCAATTTTCCGTTTTCAAGATCCGCCTCGCGCGCTTTCTGCGCGTTCATGATTTTTTCCGTTTCTTCCTCCAAAGTGGGAATAAACCGCAGTGCGATCGTCATCATCATAGCCAGCGTATGAACAGCATTTTTCAACCCGATCACACGCAGGGGCGATAATAAACTTTCAATGCCGTCTGTCAAGTCGTTGGGCGTCGTGGTATAGGTCAGTAAAGAACTCAGCAAAATCAGCAACACGATACGAGCCGCCATAAAAACGGCACGGTAAATACCACCCGAATAGATATTGATCTTCCAAACGTGTATCAGCAGTTTACCGCCGTCACCGTAGAACATATTGATCAAAGCCGTAAACGCCAGGATCATCCATATTGCCTTAATATTGCGCAGAAAGAATTTTACCGGGATCTTTGAAAGAATCATTCCGCCGCAGAAAAAGACCGAAAAAAGGGCAATTCCGGCGAAACCGTCAGCGATAAACAAAAAGACGATCATCAAAATCAGCAACAGCAGTTTACTGCGCGGATCCAAAGCGTGAACAGCCGACCGCCGATCAACATACTGACCAAAAGTGATATCTTTAAGCATCCGCACCACCCGCCTTTCGTTTCAGCAGGTAGCCGACCGCTTCCGACACGGTAAAAATATCATTCGGAACGTCGCACCCTTGTTTGCGCAGCGTTTCAAAAACACGGGTGACGATTGGAACATCCAACCCTGCGTTACGCAGGATTTCGGGGTGCGAAAACACTTCACGCGTCGGCGCATACATCAGCAATTTCCCGTCATTCATAACCAATAACCGGTCAGCCAGTACCGCCATATCTTCCATATTGTGAGAGATCACCAGAATGGTAGCCCCGTATGTGTTTCGGTAGTCGTTGATCATTTTCACAACGTCACGCCGGCCTTTCGGGTCCAGTCCGGCAATCGGTTCATCCAAAATCAGCACTTTCGGTTGCATCGCCATGACGCCGGCGATGGCGACCCGTCTTTTTTCACCGCCGGAAAGGTCAAACGGTGAAATTTCAAAATACGCTTCCGGAATTCCGATGACCGCGCAGATATCCTCTACCCGACTGCGCAATTCATCCCCGGAAAGCCCCATATTTTTCGGGCCGTAGGCGATATCCGCAAAAACGGTTTCTTCAAATAACTGATATTCCGGATATTGAAACACAAGACCGACGTCAAAGCGGATTTTCCGGATCTCCTTCGGATTTTCCCAAATATCCCGTCCTTCAAAAAGAACGGTACCGGACGTTGGTTTCAGCAAACCGTTCAACTGTTGTACCAGGGTAGATTTTCCGGAACCGGTATGACCGATAATGCCGACGATATCACCCTGTCCAATTGAAAAAGATAAATCACTGACAGCATCGTGTACAAACGGTGACTGATCACCGTACGAATAGGTCAGATTCCGTACTTCTAAAATATTTGACAACTACCTGTCCTCCAGATGAAAGGCATTCCCGATCGCTGCAGCGGTTTCGTCGATCGAAAGCATGTCGGTCGAAATATCCACGCCGGCAGAACGCAACTGAAATAATAATTCAGTCGTTTGCGGAACATCTAATCCCACCTGTTTCAACAAATCAACACGGTTAAATACCGACTTCGGCGGTGCATCCGCCAGAATTTCACCGTCATGCAAAACAAGCACTCTGTCTGCCTGTTCAGCTTCTTCCATAAAATGGGTAATCAGAACCACCGTAATATTCTGCTCCCGATTCAGTTTGATAATCGTTTCCAAAATCTCGGCACGCCCGCGCGGATCAAGCATTGCCGTCGGTTCATCCAACACAATGCATTCGGGACGCATGGCGATGATACCGGCAATGGCAACACGCTGTTTTTGACCACCCGATAAATGATGCGGCGAGCTTTGATGAAATTCATACATTCCGACTGCTTTTAACGCATCGTCGACGCGTTTCCGGCTTTCTTCTGGAGTTAAACCGAGATTTTCCGGGCCGAAGGCAACGTCGTCTTCAACGACTGAGGCGATCAACTGATTGTCCGGATTTTGGAATACCATGCCGACACGCCGCTTGATCTCAATTTCCGTTTTTTCATCGGCCGTATCCATTCCATCAACCAGAACACGCCCGGTATTCGGTTTGTTCAGACCATTCAGCAGTTTTGCCAGCGTTGACTTTCCGGAACCGTTATGCCCTAAAATCACCGTAAAACTGCCGCGTTCAATATCCAACGAAAGATTTTTGATGACCGACTTCTGGTGTTCGCCGTCGTTATATTCAAATGAAATATTCTGTACTTCAATGATCTTATCCATATCAATCTTTCTTCCACACCGTAGTGTTGCCGCACGGCAATACAATGTTGCGATTGCTGACCGACAATCCGATTTCATCCGTTGATACGTTACCGCTGCGATTTTTTACCACGATTTCACGCACCATATAATTCAAAATAGTCGGTGAAAGTCCTGCGGTATAGGTATTCAGCAGGAAAAACAGCGGATCGTCGCTTAACAGTTTACCGGTTTCGGTGAGCAGTTCGGATAACTGTTGTTCCAGTTTCCATACTTCACCGCCCGGTCCTCTTCCGTAAGACGGCGGATCCATAATAATGGCATCATAGTGGTTGCCGCGGCGGATTTCTCGTTTAACAAATTTCAGACAGTCATCGACAAGCCAACGCACCGGTCGGTCCGCAACACCGCTGGCGGCGGCGTTCTCTTTTGCCCATTGCACCATACCTTTTGAAGCGTCAACGTGAGTAACAGAAGCGCCGGCTTTCAAAGCCGAAACGGTTGCCGCGCCGGTATACCCAAAAAGATTCAGTACACTGATCGGTCGGTCGGCACGGCGTATCAGATCCGCGACAAGTGACCAGTTGACCGCCTGTTCGGGAAACAGACCGGTATGCTTAAACCCCAACGGTTTCAAACGAAAGGATAAGTCGCCGAAATGCACTGCCCAGACGTCCGGAACGTATTTCAACTGTTCCCAATAACCGCCGCCGCTGTTGGAACGGTGGTACACGGCGTGAGCCGCCTGCCAGCGCGCGTCCTTACGCGCACCGGACCAAATGACCTGCGGATCGGGACGGATCAGCAAATACTCGCCCCAGCGTTCCAAACGCTCGCCGTCGGTTGCGTCGATTAATTCATAATCCGGAAAATCAGTAACCGCACGCATTCGTCTTCCTCCTGAAAATCAATCAAATAAAGTGGGTTGGGTAGGATTTGTTTTTTCTCCCAAATGCTCATACGCCAACTGGGTCACACATCGACCGCGCGGTGTACGCGCAAGAAAACCGATCTGCATAAGATACGGTTCATAAACGTCTTCAATGGTAACGGCTTCTTCACCGACAGCCGCGGCAAGCGTTTCCAGTCCGACCGGACCGCCGCCGTAGGTATGAATGATGGTTGACAACATCTTTCGGTCAAAATCATCCAGCCCCAATTCATCAATCTCAAAACGCGCCAATGCTTTTTGAGCAACTTCCAACGTAATGACACCGTCAAATTCAACCTGCGCAATATCACGCACACGTTTCAGCAAACGGTTGGCAATACGCGGCGTTCCGCGTGAGCGCGACGCGATCTCCAAAGCGCCCTCTTCATCAATTTCGATTTGAAGAATTCCGGCCGATCGCATGATGATACGCCCGAGTTCTTCCGGCGAATACAATTCCAGCCGTAACAGAACACCGAAACGGTCACGCAAAGGCGCCGTCAGCTGACCCGAACGTGTTGTTGCGCCAACCAAAGTAAAATGCGGCACGTCCAGACGGATCGAACGCGCGGAAGGACCTTTTCCGAGAATGATATCCAAAGAAAAATCTTCCATTGCGGGATATAAAATCTCTTCGATATTTCTTGAAAGGCGGTGTATTTCATCAATGAACAGAACGTCCCCCTCATTCAAAGAGGTCAAAATCGCTACCAGGTCGCCCTGTTTTTCGATTGCCGGGCCCGACGTGACACGCAAATTCACGCCCATTTCATGCGCGATGATTCCGGAAAGCGTCGTTTTCCCCAATCCGGGAGGCCCGTACAAAAGCACGTGATCCAGCGATTCACGTCGTTGCAGCGCCGCTTTGATATAAATACTTAAATTATCCTTGGCCTTTTCCTGACCGATATAATCATCTAACGTTTTCGGCCGCAGCGACAGTTCAGTATCTTCATCACGGTAATTGTATTCCGGCGACACAATGCGGTTTTCAAAATCCATCTCATTTTCTTCAATCAACGGTTAAAACCTCCTTGCCAAACCTTTTAACGCCTGCTTGATCAGTTCATCTGTCGGTAAGGACGGATCCAATTTACCAACAGCCAACGCCGCGTCACTTTGAGTGTATCCCAACGAAACCAACGCCTCGATCGCTTCCCCGGTAGAAGTATGCGCTGTGGCATTCCCGACCACCGTTATCACTTCCATGCCGGTATCCTTAGCCAGACTACCGATCTTATCTTTTAATTCCAAAACGATACGCTGTGCCAGTTTCAAACCGACACCGGTTGCCGCCGTCAGCGACTTGGCGTCACCGCTTGCAATGTTCAGCATCAGCCGATCACTTGTAAACTGCGAAAGCAGTGCCAAACCGATTTTAGCGCCCACACCCGAAACCGTCGTCACCATTTTAAACGCTTCCAATTCTCCGCAGTCGATAAAACCGTACAGATCGAAAGAATCTTCCCGAACGACCAAATGGGTATACAGAAAAACTTCGGATCCGTTTGACGGCAATTTGGCTGCGGTTACTGCTGTGATATAACATTTATACCCAACACCCCCGCATTCCACAACAGCGCAGGAGTTGTCTTTATCGATCAGAATTCCACGTAATGAAGCAATCATTTATTTCTCTCCAATGCAGTCAGATTTCCAATAACGCTGCCGGCCGCGTGTCCGTGACAGATCGCCAATGCCAAGGCGTCGGCAGTATCATCCGGTTTCGGTACGCTGCCAAGACCCAAAAAAGTTTTTACCATTTCCATGACCTGATGCTTTTCGGCTTTGCCATATCCGGTAATGGAAGATTTTACTTGTAACGGTGTGTACTCAAAAACGGGAACACCGTTTTGCTGTGCCGCAAGCAGGATCACGCCACGGGCTTCGGCAACGTCGATTGCCGTAGTGGTATTGGTATTAAAAAACAGTTTTTCAATCGACAAAGCATCTGGCTGATACTTTGTCAGCAGGACCGTCATATCATCATAAATGGCCTGCAAACGTTCCCCGAACGGTGTGCCGGCCTGCGTTGTTATCGCACCGTAACCGACCGTACGGAAACGAAAACGGTCATATTCGACCACACCGTAGCCGACGATTGCATAGCCGGGATCGATCCCAATAATACGCAAGCCATACCACCCCCATTATTATCTTATCAATTATACCACAAAAATAAAAAGACGGCAACTGTTTTTTCAACAATTACCGTCTTTCTTTTATAAAAAATTCTTAAACGATACGTACGCGGATAATTCCGTCGATCGCTTCGATCTTTTCGGTGATTTCGTCACTGTCGGATCCTTCAAAATCGATCATGGTATACGCATAGTCCCCACGGGATTTATTCAGCATATTTTCGATATTCGCGCCGGTTTCGGCAATGATCCCCGTAATGGAGGTCAGCATATTCGGGATATTGCGGTGAATGATGCAGATACGCTTTTCTCCGCTTCTCGGCATGGTGATTTCCGGCAGATTGACCGAATTGACGATGTTGCCGTTTTCGATATAATCAATCAGTTCGTGCGCCGCCATGGTTGCACAGTTGTCCTCCGATTCGGGCGTAGAAGCACCCAGATGCGGGATCGCGACAACACCGTCGACACCCAAAAGATCATCACTCGGGAAATCAGTAACATAAGATGCGACCTTGCCGGATTCCAAAGCCGCTTTAACATCGGCATTGTTCACCAAACCGCCGCGGGCAAAGTTCAGGATCCGTACGCCGTCCTTCATCATGGCGATACTGTCGGCGTTGATCGTATTCTTGGTCGCATCGGTCAGCGGAACGTGTACGGTAATATAATCACACTTCTGATAAATTTCTTTCAGATCTTTTACATAAATCGCGTTGTGTGTCAGATTCCATGCCGATTTGACCGACAGATACGGATCGTAACCGTACACGGTCATACCGAGATGATTCGCGGAGTTCGCAACCAAAACACCGATCGCGCCCAAACCGATAACACCAAGCGTTTTGCCCTTGATTTCCGGGCCGGCAAAAGCACTTTTGCCTTTTTCAACCATTTTGCCGACTTCGTCACCGTTTCCTTTGAGGGTCTGTGCCCATTCCAAAGCCGAGAAAACACGGCGCGAACCGATCAGCAAACCGGCGATCACCAGTTCTTTGACCGCATTGGCATTAGCGCCCGGCGTATTGAAGACAACGATACCCTGTTCGGAACAGCGGTCAATCGGAATATTATTGGTTCCGGCACCGGCACGGGCGATCGCCTTCAACGTATCCGGAAATTCAACATCATGAAGAGCCGCGGAGCGAACGATCGCACCGTCGGCATTTTCGACCTCGTCACCGATAGTATATTTATCGTCAAAAACATCCAGGCCGACTTTTGAAATTTTGTTGTAGGTTTTGATCTTAAACATCAGGCGTTGTCCTCCTCAAACTTCTTCATGAAAGCGACCAGCGCTTCCACACCTTCATACGGCATGGCGTTATAAATGGAAGCACGCATACCGCCGACAGAACGGTGGCCTTTAATATTAACAAACCCGGCGGCTTTCGCTTCGGCAACGAATTTAGCGTCCAGATCAGCATCACCCGTAACAAACGGAACATTCATGATCGAACGGTCTTCCGGCACAACGGTACCTTTGAAAAGTTTGCTGTTATCCAAGAAGTCATAAAGCAGTTTTGCCTTTTTGACATTACGTTCTTTCATGACTTCAAGACCGCCCATTTCCTTGATCCATTTGAAGACAAGACCGGCAATATAAATGCAGTAGCAAGGCGGCGTGTTGAACATCGATCCATTATCGGCATGGGTCGAATAATTCAGCATGGTTGGTGTCATTTCCATAGCGTTTCCAATCAGATCTTTACGAATAATGACGATGGTCACACCGGCAGGCGCAACGTTTTTCTGCGCACCGGCATACAGAACGCCGAACTTCGACACATCGATCGGTTCCGACAAAATGCAGCTGGAAATATCCGCAACCAGCGGAATATCGCCGGTATCCGGCAATTCATGATATTTCGTACCGTAAATGGTATTGTTCATGCAGATATGAACATAGTCCGCTTCCGGATCAAAGTCCGCGTGGGTGGTCTTCGGAATATACGAAAACGTCTTGTCAGCGGAAGAAGCCACAGCGCGCGCCGCGCCATAGCGGGCCGCTTCTTTGTAAGATTTATTCGCCCACTGACCGGTAATGATATAGTCTGCCTTTTTATTCTTATTCATCAGATTAAACGGGATCATGGCAAACTGCGTGGAAGCACCGCCCTGCAAGAACAACACTTCGTAATTATCGGGAATATTCATGATTTCACGCAAATTCGCTTCTGCCTCATCAAAAATCGCCTGATATTCTTTGGAACGGTGGGACATTTCCATAACAGATTGACCGGTCGTTCCGAATTCCAACATCTCTGCCGCCGCGGTTTTCAAAACCTCTTCCGGCAACATGGACGGACCTGCACTGAAATTATAAACTCTGGACATATTATTTTACCTCCAAAAATAATGATTGCTACCATTATATGCTTTTATATACCGGATGTCAATAGGTTTGATATTTTTTTATCAATCTTTTTAAAAAACATTTGCGTTTTGGCAAAACTTTGTTAACAATTTATCAATGTTGATCAAAAATATGACCTGCCTTTTATAAGCAGGCCATAAATACAATTATTTTCGTTTGATCAACGGTTTACCACCGTTCATCATATCAGCCGTAATGGTGATACCGGTTATGCTTTCATCCGACGGTGTATCAAACATGATATCCTGCAAGATATCTTCGATGATTGATCTCAATCCTCTGGCACCGGTTTTATTCTCGATCGTCTTTTGCGCAATAATATCTAACGCCTCTGACTCGAATTCAAGTTCGACGTTGTCCATTTTGAAAAGCGCCGCGTATTGCTTGATGATCGAATTCTTCGGTTCCTTCATAATGCGAACCAGCGTTTCCGCATCCATCGGTTTTAATGCGGTGATCACCGGCAAACGCCCGACCAATTCCGGAATCAGACCAAACTTGACAAGATCCTGATGGGTCGCCGATTCACAAAGCGTTTCGGCTTCAAACGACTTCGGTGACTTGACATCTGCCCCGAATCCCAAAGAACTACCGCCGGTTCTGCGCTCGATGATCTGATTGATCCCGTCAAAGGCACCGGCGCAAATAAACAGAATATTCGTCGTATTGATTTGTATAAAATCCTGTTGCGGATGCTTTCTGCCGCCCTGCGGAGGAACATTGGAAACCGTACCTTCCAGGATTTTAAGCAAGGCCTGCTGTACTCCTTCACCGCTAACGTCACGCGTAATCGACGGGTTTTCGGACTTGCGTGCGATTTTATCAATTTCATCGACGTAAATAATACCGCGCTCAGCCTTTTCAACATCATAATCTGCCGCCTGAATCAGTCGAAGCAGAATATTCTCGACATCTTCCCCGACATAACCCGCTTCGGTCAATGTTGTCGCGTCTGTAATTGCAATCGGCACGTCTAAAATGCGCGCCAACGTCTGCGCTAATAACGTTTTTCCGACACCGGTCGGTCCCAACATCAGCACATTGCTTTTATTCAGTTCGACATCCGAATCCTCATCCGTGCAGTAAACCCGTTTATAGTGGTTATAAACCGCGACCGCAAGCGTTTTCTTGGCTTCTTCCTGCCCGATCACATATTCATCGAGACGCGCCTTGATCTCCTGCGGTTTCGGCAGGACCGGCGCCTCTTTCTTTTTAGAAGAGCGTGCATTATGTTTTTCATGCTCATCGTCAAATAACAATGAGTTACAAAACGAAATACACCCATCACAAATATAGACTCCGGGACCTTCGACCAAACGGGATACCTCATCCTGCGTTTTACCGCAGAACGAACAGCGAATGTCCTTTTCGTTGTCCTTTGACATAAGGAACCTCTCTTATCGTTTGGTAATGACTTTATCGATCAAACCATATTCGCAGGCCTCATCGGCAGTCATGAAATTATCACGCTCAGTATCTTTTTCGATCACTTCCAGCGGTTTGCCGGTTTCCGCAGACAAAATCTTATTGATATTACTGCGGATGTGTTTGATATGATCGGCGTGGATCAAAATATCGGTCGCCTGACCTTCTGCGGAACCAAGCGGCTGATGGATCATGATCTCACTATTCGGCAAAGCAAAGCGCTTTCCGGGCGTACCTGCCGCCAACAGAAAAGCACCCATGGAAGCGGCCATGCCCATGCAAATGGTGCTGACGTCACACTTGATATATTGCATGGTGTCATAAATCGCCATACCGGCAGACACGGATCCGCCGGGGCTGTTGATATAAAAACTGATATCCTTATCCGGATCCTGCCCTTCCAAATATAACAACTGGGCAATGATCAAACTGGCGGATGCATTGTCGACCTGATCGTACAGCATAACAATACGGTCATTCAACAGGCGGGAGAAAATATCGTAAGAACGTTCTCCTCTGCTGGTTTGTTCCACAACATACGGCACTAAATTCATATCCATGATGGTAACCTCCTATACCGGATATTATGAACCGAATTCGGCTTTTATAAACAAATTATTTTTCGTCTTTGTCAGCGGCTTTTTTTGTCGTGGTCTTTTTGGCGGCCGGTTTCTTTTCTTCCTTTTCAGCCGGAACTTCGTCCGTGATCACGGCGTTGGCCTTCACAAAGTCGATTGCTTTGCCGACGGCAATATCTTTTTCAATTTCGGCAACCGGAACCAACTGTTTGATGCGTTCAACGTCCATACCGTACTGTTCCGCCATCTTCGACAGTTGTTCTTCAATTTCTGTTTCTTCCGCCTTGATATTTTCCAATTCAACGATCTTTTCCAAAGCCAGACGGAATTTAACCTGGTTTTCTGCCTGCGGGCGGAAAGACTTCTTAAAGTCTTCGATAGTACTGTTGGTGTATTTCAGATAGGTTGCAAGATCCAGACCCTGAGAACGCATACGGTAATCGTATTCCTCAACGCTCTGATTCAGGCGGGATTCAAACATTGCTTCCGGAATATCACCCTTGATTCCGTCAACAATCTGCTGAACCAAAGCGGTTTCCACAGCATCGTCAGCGGCATGGTTTTTACGATCCAGCGCCTTCTTTTTCAGGTCGGCTTTCAATTCCTTCAAAGTATCGAATTCGCTGACATCCTTGGCAAAATCATCGTTGATTTCGGGCAATTCGCGCACCTTGATTTCATGCAGATGAATCTTAAAGACGGCTTCTTTGCCTGCCAGTTCTTCCGCGCCGTAATCTTCGGGGAAAGTAACCTTGATATCAAACTGCTGATCAATATTTTTGCCGACGATTTTTTCTTCAAATCCCGGAATAAACGTGCCAGAACCCAGTTCCAAAGACTGTCCTTCGGCTTTTCCGCCTTCAAAAGCGACACCGTCAACAAAACCTTCATAGTCGATCACAACGGTATCGCCCTTTTTCGCGGCACGGTCTTCGACCGATACCATACGGGCATTACGTTCCGCCATGGCTTTGACTTCGGCATTCACTTCGGCGGCATCAACCTTAACGATAGCGCGTTCTGCCTTTAATCCCTTATATTCGCCGATTTCGATTTCCGGATAAGTGGTAACGCTGACTTTGAAATCAACGCCGTCTTCCTTAGAAATGGAAACCAGTTCAAAATCCATTTTATCGTCGATCACTTTCAGACCAGAAGCATTGATCGCATCTTCAACGGCATCATTGTAAAGCAAATTCAACGCATCTTCAAAAAACACTTCGGTACCGTAGTAGGTTTCGATGATATGAAGCGGTGCTTTGCCTTTACGGAATCCCGGCACATTGATCTTCTTTCCGTTTTTCCGATAAGCCTGCATGATTGCCTCACGGAATTTTTCACCGTCGATGGTGATTTCCAGCTGATACCGGTTGGTATCAATTTTTGTGGATTCTTTGAAACTCATTTTAAAATTCCCTCCGCATAAAATTTCATCATATTATATCATATATTCTGTTAAATTGCTACTGTTTTTGAAAAAATTCGGAAAATTCGTAAAAATAAACTGTTTCAACCAATAAAAACAGGCGTAAAATCAACACAATCACAAGAAATAAGCTTCATCTCAATGCCGTCCTTTTCGGTCGGTGCCTGATTTCTTCCCATGCCGTGTATGTGACCGTACCAGAGTTGCGTGATTTCGTATTCTTTCAAAATATCCATGATCGGTTGGCAGGTATATTCCCCGTACGTCGGCGGATAATGTAAAAACACCCGGATCGGCAATCCGCTTTGCCGGCCGGCTTCCAACGAAGTACGCAGTCTGCCGCACTCCCGCGAAATAACCTTTTGATCGAATTCCCCATTGCCGTCATATACCCATCCGCGTGTTCCGCAGATCGCCGTATTTTCGGTTATAATACATTTGTTATGGAGAAGTTGAAGCGTGTTAAAGTTCTGTTCCTGCCAGTACTTTTTGATTTTTGTCACCGTGGACCACCAAAAATCGTGATTACCCTTCAAAAGAATTTTTTGGCCGGGCAGTCGGTCGACAAATTCAAAATCTTTTTGGGCAGACTCCAATTTCAGACTCCATGAAATATCCCCGGCCAAAACGACCGTGTCCGTCGGCTTTACAAAGCGCTGCCAATTTGCCTGTAAGCGTTCCACGTAATGCTCCCAGCCGTAAAATTTTTCCATAGATTTATCGGTACTGAACGATAAATGCAGATCCGACAGCGCGTAAAGACTCATTTTGACAACACCTCCAGTAAATAAAACATTCTTTTTGCAGGCATACTAATAGCGGCGAAAGCCGGAAAGGATATGATTTAGATGGCAGAATGTAAAACCGAATGCTGTATTGATTGCAGTGTGCAGAACTGTGTTTACCACACTTCGGAAGATCGCTGTACCGCCGGCAAGATCACAGTCGGAAACCGCAACGCCTGCACCAGCAACGAAACCTGCTGCGACACGTTTAAAGTGAAAATGTAAGGAATCACAAGAATATCCGGCTTAAAAAAGCCGGATATTTCTTATTTTACGCCCAAACTATTCAATACGACTTCACGCATACCATCTTTTTCGCAAATTTCATTAAAGCGAACAGCGGCGTTTTCCAACGCGGCGATCGGCTGCGGAATATTGGTTCCGGTGGTTGTGTGCAGCAAGCGCACATATTCAAACTCATCCGACGCCGAAGAATCATCCAACGCGGAAAGCACGTTTTTCGCAAACTTATACGGAGAAGCCGTCGAAGCGATCACCGTTGTGCGGTCATCACCGGATTCTTTCAGATATTGATCATACACTGCCAAAGCGACCGCGGTATGCGTATCACACAGATAACCGTACTGATCGAAAGTGGAACGAATGGTCTGTAACGTTTGATTGTCGTCACAGCAGCCACCATAAAACAAACCGTCAATTTTTTCTTTTACTTCGGCACTGACGGTATATTTACCGTCGGCGGAAAGCCGGTTTTGCAGATCGGCAACCGTTTCGGAGTTGTTATTATAAAGTTCAAACAACATTCTTTCCAGATTACTGGAAATCAGAATATCCATCGAAGGTGAATAAGTCATATAAAACGGTCGGTTGCGGTCATAAACACCCGTGCGGATAAAATCGGTCAAAACATTATTCGCATTTGACGCACAGATCAGTTTATGGATCGGGACGCCGATCTTCTTGGCATAATAGGCCGCAAGAATGTTGCCGAAATTACCGGTCGGAACAACAACGTTCATTCCGTCCCCGATATCCTGACCGTCTTTCAGCAAATCACAATACGCCGAAACATAGTATACGATCTGCGGTGCCAGTCGGCCCCAGTTGATCGAATTCGCAGAAGAAAACTGCAAATTGTTCTGTGCCAGCAGTTCTTTGATCTGATCATTGGTGAAAATCTGTTTTACGCCGGTCTGCGCATCGTCAAAATTTCCTTGAATGGCAAATACGTGTACGTTTTCACCTTTTTGCGACGCCATTTGCAATTTTTGCATCGGGCTGACACCGTCACTCGGATAAAACACGATGATCTCGGTTCCCGGTACGTCCTTAAAGCCCTCCAAAGCGGCCTTTCCGGTATCGCCGGAAGTGGCTACAAGAATGACCGTCTTCTTGCCCTGCGCGGCCTTTTTAGCGGAAACGGTCAGCAGATACGGCAATAACTGCAATGCCAGATCCTTAAAAGCGCAGGTCGGACCGTGCCACAGTTCCAAAATATTTGCTTTTTCCCCAAGACGCGCGATCGGCGCGGGATTATTATCGTCAAACGTATCGGTATAAGCGCCGCGCACACAATAGTCTAATTCGTCTTCTGTAAAATCATCTAAAAAGAGACGCAAAATTTCTTTCGCACGCTCGATATAATTCATTTCTTTCAGGCGTTCAAAATCCGCCGAAGTAAGGGTCGGAAACGTTTCGGGAACAAACAGTCCGCCCTCGGCCGAAATGCCCTGTGCGATCGCCTGTGCCGCCGTAACGCGTACAGAACGGTCTCTTGTACTGATATAAGCCATAGTAATCCTCCAAAAAACAAATTAACAAAACTATTGTATAATAAAAAACTCCGTTTGTCAAAGGCAAACGAAGAATTTTTCGGCATTCTGATAAAAAATTTTTTCAAGAATCGAATCCGGCAATCCTTTTTCACTTAAAAATTGCGAAAACTGCTCGATTTTTGATATTGAATCGAGTTCCGGTGACATGACCGCCCCGTCAAAATCAGAACCGATGGAAATAGCATCTTCCAGCCCTAAATCCAGCAAATGACAGATTTGTTGATATAGTGCTTCAAAAACCGGAGATCCGCAAAATTCCGGATAAAAGCATAAACCGAAAATCCCGCCGCGCTCAACCAGCCGAAGAAGCCGGTCATCGGTCACGTTCCGCGGATGATTCACCAGCGCCCGACAACACGCATGACTGACAAACGGTTTCCACGACAGTTCCAACACTTCGTCAAAACTTCGGTCATTCAGATGTGACAGATCACACGCGATCTGCAAGCGTTCCATTCTTCGCAGGACTTCCCTGCCGAAATCGGTCATCGTGCCGACCGAATAAGCGCCGCCGGCGATCCGGTTTTCACCGTTCCAGGTCAGCGTCAAAGCAGATATCCCGTCATTTTTCAAAACGTCCAACCGTTCGATCTTATCTTCTAAAACCGCGCCGCCCTCAACCGAAAAATAAGGTTTTACATGGTCATCGGTATTAGCGATTTCGGCAGAAAAATTCGATAAAATCCGCTGATAAAGATCAAAAGGATTCGGTATATTATCATTGATCCAGACGGCAAACACCTGCGACCATCGGTTAAACAATTTTTCTTTGGCGGCCGAAACAGCCAACTTGTTCGACAAAAACGACAGTCCGGCATCATAACAAGCATACGGCGTATCGCAATGGAGATCAAAATAATCCAAAAAATCACTCCTAAAAAGCGTTTTCAAGATAATGAAGTTTCCAGCGCAACGTACCGTCGGGATTTTGACCGACCGTAACTTCCGCAACGTCAAAACGTGGTTCAAGTTTTCGATGAAGCCGTTTCAAAAACAGCATTCCAGTCTTATACAACCGCCGCTGCTTATTTTGATCAACCGCTTCAAAGCCGCTAACCATCGCGCTTTCAGAACGGGTCTTTACTTCAACAAAAGCGATCTTGTCACGTGTTTCGGCAATAATATCAATTTCGCCAAAACGGTCACGGTAATTGCGCTTTACAATAATATAACCGTTCTGCCTTAAATATTCCGCAACCCTCCGTTCGCCTCCAACGCCGAAAGCGCCCGCCTGCTCCCGATCCGGATTATATTCAGACATTTTTCAAAAAAGTCAGTCGGTGTACCGGACACGGTCCGAATTCACGAATGGC
>JAZRWX010000135.1:0-2487 GCA_045599905.1 Acutalibacteraceae bacterium | reverse complement strand
GCAGTGGCCTCGGTCACTGCATACTTTGAAATGAGGAAAATTATGAAAAAACAATTATTCAGCATCGTTCTTTCTCTGGCAATACTGCTCGGTTCGGTCACGGTGCTGGGCTTCGGCGTTTCGGCGGCTGCGCCGATCGACGTGACAGCCGATGTGACAATTGAAGACGCCGGAACGATCATTTCGGCGGATACGACCACATTTTTTATTAAGTTGGGAAATCACAGTTGTCTGCCGGAAAACGGCGCGGGTTTCTATTCCAATGATAATCCCGCCACCAACGGCATCGACGTTTTGAATTATATTGAAATCAACGGAAAAACCGCCCGTCAGATCGTCACCGATAACCAAAACGGTGTCACGGCTTATACCGGAACGGCTTTTCCGATGAATGTCGGCGGCATTTACAGCCCCGTGATGGAATTTTGCGAGGCACCCTATTTTCGTGTTAGTGTGCTGAACGGTTACGCGGTGCGGGGAACCTTTACCGTCGCCCTGAAATCGGGTTTCACCTGGAAGAACAACAACGGTGAAACGCTGACCGTTTCAAGTGACGTGACCTATGCCTACGGTGCGACGGGTGGCCTTGTAAAAATCAGTGATACCGTCGATTTATATGATGAATTGACGGTCACCGACTATGTGACGACACAGAATAATCCGGAATACGTGTTTATTGATCTTCGTACCGATATGCTGACTCCATTTACCGGCTATGATTATAGCTTTTTCGATACCGCGTACGGTGCCGCCGATCTGCTCCCCTTTGTTGAGATCAACGGCAAAACGTTGGAGGAGATCAAGTCGTTTGATATTTCCGGGTACAACACGACCTGGACGCTCTTCCCGGCAACGGCTTCGGCGACCTACCGAACGGCGGTGTTGCCCTTTGCCGAAACCGGCAATTGTATCAAACTGCGCATCTTGAAAGCGTGGCTGAATGATTTTACCGCCCAGTATGACAATGAACTGGTCATCACGCTCAAACAGGGTTTGCGCTCGGTGATCGGCACAACAATGTACGTCAACTCTGCCGAAAAGACCTACACTTACGACGCCGGATCGGGCACCTTCCTGTGCGACGGCGAGGAGCCGGTCGAACATCCGCTGACCTTGACCGCGGGCACGATCGTCAAAAGTGCCGACTATTCGCAGGTCGGTATACTGGTGGAAAACGGCGGGGATATCGCCTCGGTCGGCTATTATTTCAGTGAACAAAAGGCCAACTATCCCAACGTCACCGCCAACCTCTTTGTGAACGGAAAATCCGTCGCACAGATCAACGAGGAATATGACGGTTCCTACACCTACACCGAATTTCCGGCGACCGTCGGCCGCGCCTATCAGGATCCGGTCTATCTGTTTGCCGATAACGGCGTGGTCTGGGTCAAGATCGCCAAGGAATATCTGAAAACGCTGCCGGCTGATTTTGAAATCACCTTCGGTGGAACATTCGGGTACAACTTGAACGGCAAAGACTACACGCTGGGCCGTGCGGTCACGTTTACAGTGGAAAAGAATGGCCGCGATAATCTGAGATGGCTCGATTATACCGATACGGTCGATTTTTCAATTTCGGCGTATAACAATGCCGCCGCGGACGGTTATCAGAGTTTCAACATGGTATTCGACCATGAAATTCCGGCCTTTGCGACGGTGGCGTACGACGGTTTTACCGATCCGTACTATGCCATGACCGAACGGATTTTCGTGGGTGGCAGATCAATTGCGCAGATCAATGCCGAAACGCCGACAACGGGCTATTCTTTCAACTATTTCCCGGCCAGCGCGATCGATTCCTTTAAACTGCCGATCATTCTGTATGTCAGCGGAAATAATATGGAACTGAAAATCAACAGCGCTTATTATAACGCGCTGGGCAATGATTTTTCGGTCATTCTCAGTCCCGATTTCTTTGCTGTTCTCGACGGAACGAAATACGCTTTGCCGGACGGCTTCAATTACATTGCCAATAAAGCCAAGATACAGCCGAAACTGCTTGGCGGAACGACCGAGTACCTCGATCTGGAACTGGGTGCGAATTTCTACCCGTCTGCCGCTGTCGGCACGGTCTTTCCAACAGTCGGCGGGGAAGTGGCGCTGCGTATTCGTGAGGCCAACAGCAGTACCTCTGTTTTCGGCGGGCTGACCCTTTCCAAAAAGGCGGACGGCATTTATAAACTCGATTTGTCGACGGCGAACGTCGTTAACGGCGCGATCCTGACTGTCGACGCGGCGTATATGCTGGGCACACAGGTTGAATATGTCGGCCCGCCCTGTTTTATCTATCAAAACGGTTGGCACAACATGGTCACCGCCTCCGGTCTGCCGGCTGCGGAAAGTCTTGTCGCCAACGGTACATTTGACAGCGGTATTTCGGGCTGGACGCTCAATAACGCCGCCGATACGGTTTCTTCTTATAGTAATGGCTTCAGCGGAAAAGGTATCGCTGTTACCCATGCGGCCGCATCGGGCGAGAAATTGAAC
>JAZRWX010000134.1:0-12005 GCA_045599905.1 Acutalibacteraceae bacterium | reverse complement strand
GGGTTTTGATACCCTTGACGCCCAAACGCATTGCGCGGCCCATGCAAAGTTTCATGGCGCGGCGGAACGAAATACGTTTTTCGAGCTGAGCAGCAATGTTTTCAGCGATCAGCTGAGCGTCTGCGTCGGGATTCTTGATCTCAACGATGTTGACGATAACCGGTTTGCCGAGCATCTTTTCGCAGGTTACGCGCAATTTTTCGATCTCAGCACCGTTACGACCGATGACCATGCCCGGTTTTGCACAGTGGATGTGCAGGCGGACGCGTTTGTCATCACGTTCGATTTCAACCTTGGAAACCCCTGCGGTATACAGCGATTTTTTCAGGTATTTACGGAGGTTATAGTCTTCAACCAGCGTATCGCCGAACTTACTGTCATCAGCGAACCAGCGGGAATCCCAGTTTTTGATAACGCCGACACGGAATCCGTGCGGATGAACTTTCTGTCCCATAACTCAACCTCCTTCTTAAATCTCGCGTTCTTTCAGAACGATGGTCATATGGCTCGTTCTCTTCAAAATGCGGTGTGCTCTGCCGTGGTCCTTGGCGCGGATGCGCTTCAGGATCGGGCCGGGGCAAACGAAGCATTCCGCCACGTAAAGGCGAGAAACGTCCATTTCTTTGTTTTCGGCATTTGCGATAGCCGAAGCCAGCAGTTTTTCAAGATACTCACAAGCGGCCTTGGGAGTAAACTTCAAAATTGCCATGGCTTTATCTGCGTCTTCGTTGCGGATCAGATCCATAACGATCTTGACTTTCCGCGGCGAAATACGGGCAAATTTCAATACAGCCCTAGATTCCATGATGTTTTCTCCTTCCGCTTATTTACCGGTGGTTTTGGAACCGGCGTGACCCTTGAATGTTCTTGTCGGTGCGAATTCACCGAGCTTGTGACCAACCATATCCTCCGTGACATAGACCGGAACGTGTTTACGTCCGTCATGTACCGCGAAAGTGTGTCCGACGAAATCGGGGAATATGGTAGAGGAACGACTCCACGTTTTCAGCACGCGCTTCTCACCGGCTTCGTTCATTTGTTGGACTCTCTTAAACAGTGCTTCTTGCACATAGGGGCCCTTTTTAACGCTTCTTCCCATGATGATTCTCCTTTCGTCCGACTTACTTGCGACGTGTCACGATGTACTTATCGCTGTGCTTGTTCTTCTGGCGGGTCTTGTAGCCCAATGCCGGTTTACCCCACGGGGTAACAGGGCCGGGACGGCCGACCGGGGACTTACCTTCACCACCACCGTGCGGGTGGTCGCAGGGGTTCATGACGGAACCGCGAACGGTCGGTCTCCAACCCATGTGACGTTTCCGTCCGGCTTTACCGTAGTTGACGTTGGCGTGTTCCGGATTCGAAACAGTACCGACGGTAGCCATGCAGTTTTCCGGAACGTTACGCAGTTCGCCGGAAGGCAGACGCAGCAGCGCCATGCCGTTTTCCTTTGCCATCAACTGAGCCATGTTACCGGCAGAGCGGGCAAGCTGTGCGCCGCGGCCCGGATACATTTCAACGTTGTGGACAATGGTACCGACCGGAATGTTGACCAGCGGAAGGGCGTTGCCGACTTTGATATCGGCATCGGGACCGCTGACGATGGTGTCGCCGACTTTAAGATCCTGCGGCGCAATGATATAGCGCTTTTCGCCGTCCTCATACTGAACGAGGGCGATGAACGCGGAACGGTTCGGGTCATATTCAAGCGTCAGAACGGTGGCGTTTACGCCGAAACGCTCGCGCTTGAAATCGATGACTCTGTACTTTCTGCGATTGCCGCCGCCTCTGTGGCGAACGGTGATGCGGCCATAGCTGTTGCGGCCGGCATTCTTTTTAATCGGCTCAAGCAGACTTCTTTCCGGCGCGACGTTGGACAACCCGGAGTAATCCATGGTGGTCATGTTGCGGCGGCCGTTGGTAGTCGGCTTATAGTGCTTAATAGCCATTTTCGTTTCACTCTCCTATTTTGGCTTAGCGAAGCCCGATCTGTGCGGACTTCATACATCACCGGAAAATCTGGATTTGATTTTCCTTCATACCTTACCGTCGGATCAGATCAAGCCGTCAAAGAAACTGATGGACTTGGAATCTTCTTTCAACGTAACGATTGCTTTCTTCCAGGAAGCGGTCTTGCCTTCGTAACGGCCCATGCGGCGGTTCTTACCGCGCATATGCATGGTGTTGACCTTTTCGACCTTGACCTTGAACAGTTCCTCGATCGCATCGGCGATCTGGTATTTGTTCGCATCCTTCGCAACCTTGAAGGCGTATTTTTTGTCGGCAATACCCGACATGCTCTTTTCCGTAATCAGCGGAGCGATAATGATGTCCTGTGCAGTCATTATGCGTATACCTCCTCTAATTTCTCGACAGCACCCTTGACCATGACCAGCGTATCGGCGTTGATGATGTCATAGGTGTTGATGGTGTTGTACTGGGCAGCTTTCGCACCGGCGATGTTGCGAATGCTCTTCACCGCGAACGGATTATTGTCTGCCAGCACGACCAGTGCCTTTTTGCCGGCGCCGATGGCGTTCAGGCATTCAGCAACGGTCTTGGTCTTATAACCTTCCAGTTTCAGTTCGTCAAGCACGATCATGTTGCCGCCTGCGACCTTGTCGGACAGAGCGGAGAACAAAGCCAGCTTACGGACTTTCTTGTTCAGGGAATAAGAATAATCTCTCGGCTTCGGAGCGTGGACGATACCGCCATGTCTCCACTGCGGAGCACGGGTCGAACCCTGACGGGCATGACCGGTACCCTTCTGACGCCACGGCTTTTTGCCGCCGCCCGAAACTTCGGTGCGGGTCAGAGTGGATTGAGTGCCCTGGCGCTGATTTGCCAAATAGTTGACAACCGCCATGTGCATAACAACCGCGTTGGGTTCAATTCCGAAAATAGCATCCGCAAGATTGAGGTCACCGACCTTCTTGCCTGCCATATCGACTACTGCAATACTCGGCATAATTCAAACACTCCTTCCCTTAAGCTTTCACGCTGTCGAACAGAACCACGATTCCGCCCTTGGGGCCGGGAACGGCGCCCTTGACGGCGATAATGTTCTTTTCAGCGTCAACCTTGACGACACTCAGGTTCTGAACGGTAACACGTTCATGACCCAAATGACCTGCCATCTTTTTGCCTTTGAAAACACGGGACGGGCTGGAGCAAGCGCCCAACGAGCCGCCGTGACGGGCAACAGGTCCTGTACCGTGGGATTCTTTCAGGCGGTGGAAGTTCCAGCGTTTGATGGTGCCGGCATATCCCTTACCTTTGGAAGTTCCGCGAACATCGACCGCGTCGCCTTCTGCGAAAACGTCGGCTTTGATGATGTCACCGACGTTCAGTGCGCTGCAATCCTCAAAACGGAATTCACGAAGAACCTTTTTGGGAGCAACGTCACCTTTGGCGAAATGACCCTTCTGGGGTTTATTCACCTTGGAAGCTTTCAGATCGCCATAACCGATCTGTACTGCTTCATAACCGTCGTTCTCGGTCGTTTTCTTCTGTGCGATAACGCAGGGACCCGCTTCGATCACAGTAACCGGAACAACATTTCCGTTTGCGTCAAAAAGTTGAGTCATGCCCAGCTTTTTGCCGACGATACCCTTTTTCATGTTTTTTTCCTCCTATTGGTTATTGGTCAGCGCTGTGCTGACTTGACCACACCGGACAACCGAAATCAATATATATAATGTATTAGAGTTTGATTTCGATTTCCACACCGGCGGGGAGCTCAAGACCCGTCAAAGCTTCCACAGTCTTGTTGGAAGGTCTGATGATGTCGATAAGCCGTTTGTGGGTCCGCATTTCGAACTGTTCGCGGCTGTCTTTATATTTATGAACAGCGCGCAGGATGGTGACGACTTCCTTTTCGGTCGGGAGCGGCACGGGGCCGGACACACGAGCACCTGTACGTTTAGCGGTTTCCACAATCTTTTCTGCGGACTGGTCTACAAGCGCATGGTCGTAACCTTTGATACGAATACGGATTTTTTCTTTCACTGCCATGTGAACATTCGCCTCCTTGTTGAGTTGGCGGGCAAAACTTACACCGTGCCGTGTTTTTCTTTGCGGCACAACATAAAACCGGCAATTGCTGGGGTCACAGACAATTCCGGACAGCAACTCGCGTTGCCGTTGGCGCGGGAATTCGCAAGTATTCCTTTGCCTCCTAAGTTCTTTCGCCCGGTTTGAAATCGGAGATACTCCGCGGAAATTTCCCGACTCGAAGGTCGGCCACCTCCCGCATCAACGCATGTTTACGTGCCTTTTGCGGCAGCGTACTCATGCAGTTTACCATAACGGCGACGAAAATGCAAGTTTTTTTTAGGAAAATATTGTTTCAATTTTTACGAAGTTTTATGCCCATTTTTGTGCAAAAAAACGAAGAAAAACCGCAGGGAAATAGTCCTTGCGGTTTGGCTTGTTTTCTTATACAAGATGTTGTGATCGGCGCGGATCCGGCGATTCATATACCTTATATATAAAGGGTTATTCGCCCAGCTCTTCGCTGGCGCGTCTTTTCAGTTTTTCAATACATTTCGCGCAGACGGTGTGGCCGCTCATTTCGATGCTGTCGCCCAGTTCGCCGCAGAAAACGCAGGTCGGCTGATACTTTTTCAGCACGACGTATTCGCCTTCCATGTAGATTTCAAAACTGTCGATGTCATTTTCAACTTTTAACTGACGGCGGATTTCTTTGGGGATAACCACACGTCCCATGCGGTCGATCGGTCTGACAATTCCTGTGGATTTCATACTTTTTTCTCCTTTTTTGCGTCTCGGGTGGGTGGGCGGATCATTCAATTTTCCAGTCGATCGGCGTCAGACCGTTTTCGGTCAGGATGCGATTCGCTTCGGAAAAGTGCCGGCATCCGAAAAATCCGCGGTACGCCGAAAGCGGACTTGGATGGACGGTAATTAACTTTTGGTGGATGGGGTTTGTGATGATTTCCGCCTTTTTGCGCGCCGGCGTTCCCCAAAGCAAAAAGACGACCGGAGTTTGTTTCCGGTTCAGTTCAGCAATGACCCTGTCGGTAAACCGTTCCCAACCGTGATCTTTGTGACTGTTTGCCGCATGTTCGCGAACCGTCAGTACCGTGTTGAGCATCAGCACCCCCTGTTTTGCCCAGTCGGTCAATTCCCCGTGGGCGGGAGGCGCAAATCCCAGATCGTTCTGCAATTCGCTGAAAATATTTTCAAGCGACGGCGGTTTCGGTACTCCCCTCTTGACCGAAAAGCACAATCCGTGCGCCTGACCCGGTTCGTGATAAGGATCCTGTCCCAGGATCACGACCCGGGTTTTTTCATAAGACGTATATTTCAGCGCGTTGAAAATATCGTACATATCGGGATAAACCGTATGTGACGCATATTCCTTTTTCAGAAACGCGCGCAACTCACGGTAATAGGTTTTTTCCCATTCGTCTTTCAGAATTTCGTCCCAGTCGTTTCCGATTTGTACCAATCCGACGCACCCCTTTATATAATGTCGCTGACCTCTACCACGCCGCTGCTGTGATACAGTGACGGGGTGATCAGCAGGGTATAACCGCGACCGTTTTCGCTGGTCCATTCGACCGTTTTGCGGCGCGGGACCGCCGTTGCCGCCAACAGCATCATGATCGCGCCGCCGTGCATCATAACCGCCGCGCTGCCGATCCCGTCGTTCAGCATATCGACCACGATCTCATTCAGACCGATGCACAGCCGTTTGATGAAATCTTCATTCGTTTCCCCGTTCGGCGGCGCGGAAATGGCACCCGACGTCCATTTGGCGTAGGCGGCATATCCTTCCAGTTCGTTGGCGGTCTTGCCCTCGAAATCGCCGAAATCATATTCCCGCAGGTTTTCCACCGCGCAGGGCGTCATGCCGGGATAAAGCACGCCCGCCGTCTGGCGACAGCGCAGCATGGGGCTTGAATAAACACGTTCCACCGCCGGATAATCCATGTTTTCACGCAGCAGGCGCAGTTCGTCCACACCTTCGGGATTCAGCGGCAGATCGGTTTTACAGCCGATATACCGTCCCTGCAAATTCGCATCGGTCATGCCGTGGCGAATCAGGTGGATTTTCAGTGTTTTCATGATAAATTCTCCAATATTCCGGTAATGATCTCGTTGGAAACCAGCATTCCGCGGTCGGCCAGCGAAAACCGTTTCCCCGAAAACCGCCCGTAACCGGCGGAACACAACCGTTCCAGATACGTTCCGACCGCCGCATACCCCGAAAGGTCTACCCCTTCGGACAGCCGCAGTCCCAGCAGGATGCGTTCTTCCTCGTCACCGCCCGACCCGTCCGCGACCGTTTGCGGCGCGGTCAGAAAACCTTTCAGATCGCGCGGATAATAAAACCGTTTGCCGCCGATCATGGAATGTGCCGCGGGGCCGACCCCAAGATAGGGTTTGCCCGTCCAGTACTTCATATTATGGCGGCTTTCAAAGCCCGGTTTCGCGAAATTCGAGATCTCGTAATGCCGATAGCCGTTTTCACGCAATCGGTCACACATATATAAATATTGTTCCGCCTGCGCGTCATCGTCCGGCAGAATCAGCCGGTCACGTTCGGCAAACAAGCGGGTATTCGGTTCGATCTTCAACAGGTATGCCGACAGATGTTCCGGCGCAAGCGACAGCGCGAAATCAATGCTTTCACCCAGCGTTTCGGTCGAACTTTCCGGCAGGCCCGCCATCAGATCCAATGAAATATTACAAAATCCCGCTGCCCGTGCCGCTTCGACCGTTTTACGTGCCGTTTCGGCGGTATGGGTACGCCCCAGCAGGCGCAGTTCCCCGTTCCGGCCGCTTTGCAGACCGATGGAAAGACGGTTGACACCGCCCCGCTTTGCCGCAGACAAAAACGCCTGCGATTCGTCCGACGGATTCATTTCAACCGTGATCTCGGCTTCGGGCAAAAGTGAAAAGGCGCTTTTTACCGCATCCAGCACCGTTTCGATACGGGCGCCTAACACCGACGGCGTACCGCCGCCGATATAGACCGTATCCACAAGACAGCGCAGTTCACCGCCCCACCGTTTCAGTTCCACGGTGACGGCGGCAAGGTATTCGTTGATTTTTTCTTCCGTGACCACCGCCGAGTAGAAATCGCAGTAAGCGCATTTTCTGCGGCAGAACGGAACGTGAATGTATAATCCGATCGGATCAGTCAAGAATTTCTCCCGTGCAGCTGCCCGGCACCGCCGCCGCGTTGGCTTCATCGGTATCGATGTGCATGGCAAGCGCGAACTTTTCGCTGACGCGGACAACAACGTCGTCAAAAACAAGAGCGCGTCCGTCGGTCGGGATCTTGACCGAAACGACCTGCTTATCGACCATACCGTACTTGGCGGCATCGTCCGGGGTCATGTGGATATGACGCTTGGCGGCGATGACACCTTCGGTCAGTTCCACTTCACCGCAGGGACCGACCAGTTTGCAGGCACCGCTTCCGGCGATATCGCCCGATTCACGGACCGGCGCGGTCACCCCCAGCGTGCGGGCATCGGTCAGCGACAGTTCCACCTGGCAGGCGCTGCGTTCCGGCCCGAGGATGGACGCTTTCAGCGAAGACTTGGGTCCGACGATGGTGACCTTTTCCTCGCAGGCAAACTGTCCCGGCTGAGAAAGATCTTTTTTATTGGTCAGGGCGTGTCCCTCGCCGAAAAGAACGGCAAGAGCTTCTTTTGTCACGTGGACATGACGCGCGGAAATTTCAACTAAAACTTTCTTTTCCATAGTTTTCTGCTCCTTTATAAATAAATATGCTACTATTATAATAAGGGTACGCAGAATTTTCAAGTGTTAATTTGTGAAAATTATGACAAAATAATAAATTTTTTCAGTGCGATCAGATCCCGGACGTCAACCGCGCTGTCCAAAGTCAGATCCAGCCGCAGATCCTGCGATCCGTCAAACAGCCCGTCCTTCATGATCATGACGTCGCCGGCATCCAGCGTGCCGTCGCCCGAAAAGTCACTGATTTCCTGCACCATTTCATAAAAACAGTCCAGATCGGCGGTATCGACCGCGCCGTCACGTGTCAGATCGTAGCGGTTGCCGGCGGCGTTTTGTTCGATCGCCGACCGCAGTGCGGCAACGTCGGCTTCCCCCACCGTGCCGTCGGCGTTCACGTCGCCGAACCGATGGACGGTAAACGGTACGTATACGTTGACCGAGCCGTCCGCCCGGGTGTCGTCATACCATTCCACCCGTGCGACGGGCGTGCCGTTGACCGTGACCGCGGGCAGTTGGGCGGCGTTGAAATAAATGCCGTCTTCGTTTTCAATATTCAGCACCAGGTAATAGTTCTTTCCGACCGTCAGATTATCAAAGGTCGTCTGCGGCATTTCCGCGCCGTTTTCCGCCTTGATCAGACGGGAATAAGAAACGTCGAGAAATACGGTGTTTTCGTTCAGCGTGACCGTCGAATCGTTCAGCAAATCGCAGATCTCTTTGCCCGAAACGCCATTATCCGCCCAAAGCACGTCTTCGTCCAGCGTGATCGTCACCGCCGTGACCGTCGGGTTGGCGGCAACAGTTGCCCGTACCGTGTCGGACTTGGTCGGATCGGCTGTTGAGGTTACCGTGACGGTCAGCACCGTGCCGACCGTTTCGTTTAGGTCGACGTACAGGCAGTTTTCCTCCATATACGAAAGTCCGTTTCCGCCCGACACCGTCCAGGTGACGGTATCTTCCGCCGTGCCGGAAAACGCGTAATGATAGTAATAATAATGACCGCCCTGCACCTGTTCGGGCGCGTCGGTGACCGTGACTTCATGTACCACCGGCTCGCTGTTCATGGGGTAAACTTCCACCGTGTCGAATAGGTCGGGATTATGTTTGGCGCGCACCGTGACAAGCACCATGGGGCCTTCGTCATAACCGATATACAACACACCGCCCGACGAAATGCGCGTAGCGGGATCAAACGTATACTTGACTTCCCAGGTCATCGCGTCGTTGCCTTCCATGACGGCGGTAAAACGGTAGGACGTGCCGCGCACCAGCATTTTGCGGTGTTCGGTCAGCGTAAGGGCGGTCGCGACAGGGGTTTCGGCGTCATAATTCAGTCTAACGTATACGCACACCGACCGGTGGGTCAGACTGAACCACTGTACCAACGCGGGATTTCTTCCGTTGACCGTGACCGACGGCAGGGAAAGATAATTAAAGGCATAACCGTCCGCGTAAGTCAAATACAACCGCAAATAATATTCCCGGTTCGGGGAAATATTCGCGGTCGATCCGATCGTGGAGATATACTCCGATCCCCGTTTATAAACCAGACAGGAATAATAATCGTCCAGTTCGGCACCGCTGGAAGCCGGTACCAAAACCGTTTCTTCACACACCCGTTCGCTTAATTTTCCTTCGGTCAGGCGCGGCGAACAGATCAGCGCGTCGGCATTATAGGTAATATTTACCGTGCGGATATAGGAAGTAGCCGCAGATACCGAAATCGGCATATATAGTGTGCAGAGCAAGGCAAAGCATATACATATTGTTAATATCTTTTTCACAACAGCACTCCCTTTTTGTGCAAATTTTACAATTTTTCTTTATTATAACACCTATTTCGCCAATTTGCAAGCAAATTTTGTTTATTTTTTAACAATTTTTTGTCGACTTGATTTTTCCGTCGGTATTTGATATACTGTATGCGAATCACCCACACCGTTCAGGAGATGAGATCATGAAGTTGCTTACGGTGACCGTGCCATGCTATAATTCCGAAGCGTACATGGAAAATTGCATCGAGTCCGTTCTGTGCGGCGGCGACCGGATCGAAATCCTGATCGTTGACGACGGTTCGACCGACCGCACCGCCGAGATCGCCGACCGTTACGCCGAAAAATACCCCGACATCGTCCGGGCCATCCACCAGGAAAACGGCGGACACGGGGAGGCCGTCAATACCGGCATACGAAACGCCGCCGGCGTTTATTTCAAAGTCGTGGACAGCGACGACTGGCTCGACCGTGACGCTTTTCTGACCGTGCTGGACCGCATGGAAACGCTGGTCGCACAGGACACCGCGCCGGATCTGATGCTGGCAAACTATGTTTACGAAAAGCAGGGCGCCCTGCACAAAAAGGTCATGCGGCAGAACGATCTGCCGACAGAAGAACTTTTCACCTGGGGCGACATACGGAAATTCCACGTCGGCAATTATATGATGATGCACGCCGTGCTTTACCGCACCGATATTCTGCGGAAAAGCGGCGTTGTTATGCCGAAACACACCTTTTACGTTGATAATATATATGTCTACGAACCGCTGCCGCTGGTCAAAACGCTTTACTATCTGGACGTGGACCTTTACCGCTATTTTATCGGACGGGAGGATCAGTCGGTACACGAAAGCGTTTTGCTGAAACGGCTGGATCAGCACCTGCTGGTCAACCGGCGGATGCTGGATGACGTGGACCTGCTCGCCGTGCCGGACAAAAAATGCCGCCAGTATATGTTCAATTATCTGGAAATACTGACCACCATTTCCTCGGTACTGCTGATGCGTTCCGGCACAAAGGAAGACCTGCAAAAAAAGGCGGATCTGTGGAACTATATCAAGGAAAAGAATCCCACGCTCTACAAAAAACTGCGCCGCCGCGCGCTGGGGCATTTACTGCACCTGCCGGGCAGATTCGGCCGCCAGATCGTGGTGGACGGATACTTTATTTTTCAGAAGATCGTCGGATTCAACTGACCTGCATACAAAAACGACCGCGGAAGGAAAACCCTTCCACGGCCGTTTTTTACTGTGTATATTCTTACTGTACGCCGCGGTAATACAATCCGCGGGTATACGGCGGATCGCCGGCGGCGCCGTTCCGGTAATCGGCAATGATCTTTGCCACCGTTTCGGGGCTTTCATCGGTGCAGTACAACAGCAGATAATCCATGCCGACCGTTTCGGAAAGACGGTCCGCCAGATATACCGGCAGTGCGTTAAGCACCTCGGAAAAGCCCATGCGGCAGCGCACCGGGAATTCCATTCCCTTGCGGTCACGCAGCGCGGCTTTATGATCGCATCCGGCACAGTCACGTCCATTGGCGATCGGACAGTTCCGGGTCAGCATCAACGGCAGCCGTCCGTAGGCAAAAACACCTTTCGGCACGGCGGCGGACAGGTTTGCCGCGTCTTTCAGCAGCAGTTCGGGAGACAGCATGACCGCTGTCGCGCCCGACTCTTTAAGCACCTGCACCGTCATGGCGTTGGCAATATTCAGCCCGATGCCGCCCATGATCTTCATTTCGGCACGGCGCGCCAGTTCAAGATGCGCGATATTGTTGCAGTACGCCGTAGTATACCCCTTGCGGCGTGCCGCCCGCATACGGTCGATTAGTTGCGTTTCGTCCCGGATCCCGCGCGGCAGGTCCACGATCCGGCGAATGGTTTTGGGCAGATCGTCGGGCAGTTCCCCTTCGACCGGCAGGATCACCCCCGACACCCCGACAAGGTCCCGCGGCAGTTGGTCGGCGCTTGCCACCCGTAAAATCAGCGACGGGTGGGGGGACGGGCAAAACAGATCCGTCCGCGCGGACACGGGATTTTCGGGACGGACTTCGGGACGTTCCCGTTCGGCGGTCATCCGTTCGACCGCTTCCCGGCGCATGGCGTTGAGATCCGCCCCGCGCAGATACAGTCCCGGTTCGACCGAAAGTTTCAAACTGGTATAATAATACGGTGTTCCGCCCAGTTTTTGCAGGGCGGTGGCGACCGTTTCCTTGTCCAGCGACGCCATTCTTGCCGGCTGCGGCACCGGTCCCGTCACCGTTACGGTGCGAATGCCGTCGGAAAAGGTCAACGAAGCCGGCCCGTCAGCACGGAAGATCCCGACGGCTTCCAGCGCGACACGCTGGCGTTCGCCGCGGTATAATTCGTGCAGCATTCCGAACGCGTGCGGCGCGGCGACCACGTCCTCTTTGGTGCGAATGCCGAACATCTGTCTGCCGCGGGTGGCGGTATAATACCCGTCGGTAAAGCCGGAACGGGAAAA
>JAZRWX010000133.1:0-1035 GCA_045599905.1 Acutalibacteraceae bacterium | reverse complement strand
TGTAATCCGCCACATCATCCACATATTCAAGCATCGAAACCCGTGTCGGCACATCGTTATTCACAATGAACCGCGCTAACCATGTTTGAAACCCCGCAACCACGCTCATCGGTGCATCCGATAGTGAAAACATCGTGTCCGCCGTCTGCCATAGGTGATTCACCCAAAAATCAAGCTTCATGATTTCCTTGATTTCATCCGTTTCATAACCCGCCCATTCGGCGATTTCACGAAGCATCGCATACACATTCCGCCGTTGCCGCCCGGATAGTTTCCGCGCGTCCTCCAATATCACATCGGCATGTTGGTATTCCCGCCGGATGAATGTTTCCGTATCCGTGTACGGTACGCGTATCGTGATGTATTGCCCGTCATAGTCCACGATATCACCCGTGATCCGTTCAAGCGTTTCCATCGGGTTTCGCGTTCTTCAACGCCTGCATACAATCACAGCAATACACCGCGTCGTCGCCATGCCGTTTTTTCGATTCCGCAACGATCATTTTCGCCGTGTACGTTTTCCCGTTGATCGTTTTATCCACGATCTCACATCCGCATCTATGGCATGTCACGGGCGTATCCACGCGCGTAAACGTAGCCTTCTTCGCGGGTTTCGTTTCTTTGGGTTCGTACAGTTTCGTCATCCCGCCGTTTGAGTAGTGGTATACAACATCCCCGGTCATCGCATTGCAGATCGTAAGCGATACGATTTCGCGATATTCGTTGTATTCAACCGATGCAACATTGAATCGCGTATTGCAATACATCTTCCCGTTGTTCTGCGTGATATCGCATTTCGCCGCCGGAATCCATATGAACGGCGCGGTATACAGTTCGCGACCGATCCCAACATTGAAACATGCGCGTTTGAAACTATCGCTAGCCTGCCCCTTCTCCTTCTCCGTGTTCGATTCCGTTCCAACATCCTGCTTCCACACCCATTCGTCACCGTAACGAATGCCAACAGAACAATACAGTTTTCCGTCGATCAGCTCATGTTTTCGCTGCCATCGGTCCGCGCCAAATTCCTCGTCG
>JAZRWX010000132.1:0-5026 GCA_045599905.1 Acutalibacteraceae bacterium | reverse complement strand
GTTCCGGCGGCCGCCCGACGGGACGGCCATCCGGCACGCAGGATCTTTCAGGCGTTGCGCATTGCCGTGAACGGTGAATTGGATAGTCTGAATGAGGCGATGGATCGGGCTTTCGACTGCTTGAAACCCGGCGGCGTTTTGTCAATCATTACTTTTCATTCGTTGGAAGACCGTATGGTAAAACAACGCTTCAAAACTTATTGCACGGGATGTACCTGCCCGCCGGATCTGCCGGTTTGTGTCTGTGGGAAGAAACCACGCGGTGAACTGGTGCTGCGTAAACCTGTGGAAGCGTCGGAACAGGAACTGGCGGAAAACCCGCGCAGCCGCAGTGCAAGATTGCGCGTAATAAAGAAACTTTGATTTAACGGAATAACAGGGGAGGCAACTCTGATGAATAATATGAAATATTACAACGATTCCTTGGCGTATGATTTTGAACGTTTTATGCCGCGCACACAACCGCGTGAGCAGGACAACATTGTAAAACTGCCGGCAAAAAAGACGGCCGCTTCTCAAAAGAAGGCGACCCGTCAAGTTTCGGCGTACGCTACTGTTTTGTTGCTGGCTGTATTTATGCTGGCGGCATTCTGCGGCAATATTGCTTTGCGCTTGCGGATCAACGAGGTTTCAACGCAAATTGCTGACGCGAAGAGTGAATTGACCGCTTTGCAAAGCGAAGAAACCGCACTTGAAGTAGAAGTGGACCGCCGTATTTCCTACCGTAATATTGAACAGGAAGCCAAGAAACTCGGTATGGTCAAACGCAGTAAAGAACAGGTACATTACATTTCCGTAAACGATAAAAACGCTGCTTTGGTCGGTGATCAGGTCGTTGTTTCCGATGCGGATTGATGTATAGTTGTTTTTGCGTGGAAATATAATTATAATATTGAATATGTAACGAGAGTTAAGACAAAGGTTTTAACTCTCGTTTTGGGCATAAAAAAGGGTATTAAAATGCGGATTCGGGAGTGAGTTTTGTGGATAGCAGTGCCGGAAAAAGAATGACGAGGCGAATGATTTTTGTGACCTTGATGCTGATCGCGGTGATGGTGGTCGTCACCTTTTCCCGTTTGATCCAGATCATGATCGTAAAAGGGGAACACTATCAGACTCTGGCTTCCGAACAGCAATTATACGATAACCTGGTTACGGCTCCTCGTGGGGATATCTATGACCGCAATATGAATTTGCTGGCGACCAGTGCCACCGCGTGGACGGTGTATCTGACACCGAATGGAATCAACGTATTGGAAGACGAGGCCAAAGCTGAAAAAATACGTGAAACGATCGCAAAAGGTCTTTCCGAAATCCTGAAACTGAAATATAAAGACATCTATGAACAGACCAAAAAGGAAAGTTATTACGTTACCGTAAAACGAAAGATAGATCAGAAGGTCGCGGATCAGGTACGGGAATTCTTGACCGCGGATGAGAATAAAGAACTGAATCTTACGCAGTATATCGGACTGGATAAAACGACCAAACGCTATTATCCGAATGATACGCTGGCATCGGCCGTGTTGGGCTTTGTCGGTGATGACGAGCAGGGTCTGGCCGGATTGGAAAGTTATTATGACAATGAACTGACCGGCGTTGCCGGACGTGTCGTAGCGGCGAAAAACGCGCGCGGAACGGAAATGACTTTCACTTACAAAAAGGTAGAAGAAGCGCAGGCAGGACATTCGCTTGTCACAACTTTGGATTCTTATATTCAGTACGTATGTGAAAAGTATCTGGATCAGGCGGTAGAAGTCAACCAGATCAAGGAACGCGGTGCCGCGGTCGTTATGAACGTCAATACCGGCGCGATATACGGCATGGCGGTCAGTGGGGATTTCAATCCGAACGAGCCGTTCAAACTTTCCAAAGCCGATCAGAAAAAAGTGGATCAGGAAACCGATGAAAAGAAAAAGGAAGAACTGCGCAGTGAATTGTTGAATCGCCAGTGGCGTAACAAAGCGGTTTCGGATACCTATGAACCGGGCTCCGTTTTCAAAATTTTCACCGCTTCAACGGCGTTGGAAGAAAATCTGGTATCTATCAACAGCAGTTTTAACTGTAATTACGTTGTTAACGTAGCCGGTCAGGATTACCATTGCTGGAAAGACGGCGGACACGGTGTTCAGAATCTGAAACAGGCAATCTCCAATTCCTGCAACCCGGCATTTATCGCGATTGGGCAGAAAATCGGCGTTCATACATTCTGCAAATATTTCAAGGCGTACGGTCTGACGCAACCCACCGGAATTGATTTGCCGGGCGAGGCGACGTCAAATTACCATTTGGAAGACAACATGGGAATTATTGAGCTGTCGTCGTCTTCATTCGGTCAAACCTTTAATATTACACCGCTGCAAACGCTTTCAGTAGCGGCGGCCGCGGTCAACGGCGGCTACCTGGTTCAGCCGCATATCGTCAGCCAGATCATTGACGGTGATAAAAAGGTGGTCAGCACCACTTCAACAGCACCGAAAAGACAGATCATTTCGGAATCGACATCATCCACCATGCGTGAACTGCTGGAATTTGTGTCTGAAAACGGTGCCAAAAGTTCCATGGTTTCCGGATACCGCGTCGGTGCCAAAACCGGTACGTCGCAGAAAGTTTCAAAAATCTCCCAAACGGGTAATACGCATATGTATATTGCGTCTTGTCTGAATATCGCGCCGATCGATAATCCGGAAATCGCGGTTTTGATCATGCTGGACGAACCGCAGGGAGCCTATTACGGCGGAACAATCGCGGCACCTGTCAGTTCACAGATCTTGGGCGAGGTTTTGCCGTATCTCGGATATGAGCCGCAGTACAGTGATGAGGAAATCGAACGTATGGCCGTGATCGTGCCTGATGTCAAAGGTACGGCGGTCAGCGAAGCCAAAGCCGGCATCACCACAAAGGGCTTGAATTACCGTGTGGTCGGCAAGGGCGATAAGGTTATACGTCAGCTGCCGGAAAACGGAAGTCGTGTTTTCCGCAACGGAACAGTCGTTCTGTATACCGATAAAAAAGGTGAGGAAATGGTAAATGTCCCGGACTTTACGGGATGTACCGCAACGGCGGCGAATGAAATGGCAGCCAATGCCGGATTGAACGTGACCTTCTCCGGCAATACTAACGGAAGTGGGTTAAAGGTTGCACGGCAAAGCGTGAAAGCCGGAACGCCGATCAGCGCCGGAACGATCGTTACCGTATATTTCCTGGATGAGAGCAACAGAGATTACGTTGAAGAATAATTACAAGCGAAGGAGGCAGTTGTTGTGCTGCTGAAAGATTTATTACCGCAAAATTGCGGCACATTTGCCGGACTTGAAATAACCGGAGTCACCTGCGATTCCCGTGCTGTTTTGCCGGGTTATGCTTTTGTATGTATTCCGGGCGCAAAAAGTGACGGTCATCACTATGCCGGTATGGCTTTGGAAAAGGGTGCCGCCGTTATCGTGGCGGAACGCGATACCAGTCTTGAAAAACAAATCATTGTGGATAATACACATGCGGCATTTGCGGAAATGAGTGCGAATTGGTTTGGAAAACCGGCCGAAAAATTACATTTGATCGGCGTGACGGGCACAAACGGGAAAACGTCCGTGACCTGCATGATCAAAAAAATCCTTGAATCGGTCGGGCATAAGGTCGGTTTGATCGGTACGATTCAGCACATGATCGGGGAACAGGTGATCGAATCACATAACACCACCCCCAGTGCCTATGAATTGAACGAATTGTTTGCGGAAATGGTAAAAGCGGGATGTGACTGGGCGGTTTTGGAGGTTTCTTCACACGCTTTGGATCAATGCCGTGTATATGATCTTAACTTTGAGGCGGCGGTATTTACCAACCTGACGCAGGATCATCTCGATTATCACATTACGATGGAGAATTATCTTGCGGCAAAGAAAAAACTGTTTTCCATGTGCCGTACAGCGGTCATTAACAGCGATGATGAACACAGCGCCGAACTGAAAAAAGATTTGATCTGCAAGGTCGTGACTTATTCGCTCGGTGATAACTCCACGTACAGCGCAAAGGGAATTTATTATCATCCGGCGCGGGTGGAATATGAATGGGTCGGTGATAGTGCCATTCAGCATATCCGTGTCAATACCGGCGGAAAATTTTCGGTGTATAATTCGATGGCGGCCATTACCGCCGCGGTCGAGGTCGGTATTCCGGTGGAGGCCGCGGCTAACGCGATCGCTTCTTTGCGGGGTGTCAAAGGCAGAGCGGAAGTGGTGCCGTGCGACCGTGATTTTACCGTGATCATCGATTATGCACATACGCCGGACGGATTAAAAAATATTCTTTCGACATTCCGTGATTGCCCGAAAAACAGATTGATCGTATTATTCGGATGCGGTGGTGACCGCGATAAAACGAAAAGACCGATCATGGGCGGTGTGGCAGTTCGTTATGCCGATTACGCGGTCATCACAAGTGATAATCCGCGTACTGAGGATCCGCAGGCGATTATAGATGATATTCTGACCGGAATATCCGGTACACAAACGCCTTATAAAGTCATTGTTAACCGGGTGGAAGCAATCAAATATGCGCTCTCAATTGCCCGAAAAGACGATATCATCGTTCTTGCCGGTAAAGGTCATGAAACGTATCAGATTTTGAAAACCGGAACGATCCATCTGGACGAACGGGAAGTTGTCGCCGATGCGCTTCTGGAATTGAAATAACGGAGGAATTTTCATGGATAAGTGGGTAACCATCATTGCAGCTGTTTTATCGTTCGCCGTTACATGGGCTTTGGGTTTTGTCATCATCCCGTTTCTTAAAAAATTAAATTTCGGACAGACGATTCTGGATATCGGTCCGAAATGGCATAAGTCCAAAGAGGGAACACCGACTATGGGCGGTATGATGATTGCCGCCGGTTTGGTGATCGGTCTGGTGATTGCTTGCCTGACCGGACTGCTTGCCAAAGGAACTTTGGCGGCACAACTGAAAAATCGGGTACATCTTATGCGGTTGCTTGCCGGGGTGATTATGGCGTTCCTGATGGGCGCGATCG
>JAZRWX010000131.1:0-1174 GCA_045599905.1 Acutalibacteraceae bacterium | reverse complement strand
CCACCAAAACGGTTTTATTTCCGGTCGGATTCCAAACTTCAAACTTAACGGTCATGTGTTATAATTCTGCAAGAACTGTTTGGTTCTTTCCGCTTTGGGTGAACCGAAAACCTCTTCCGGATCACCCTGTTCCACGATAACGCCGTCATCCATAAAGATAACACGGTCGGAAACGGCACGGGCAAAAGCCATTTCATGGGTAACGATAACCATGGTCATCTTTTCTTCCGCCAACTGCTTGATCACTTTCAGCACTTCGCCGGTCAGTTCCGGATCCAAAGCGCTGGTCGGCTCGTCAAAGAAGAGGATTTCCGGTTTCATTGCCAATGCGCGAACGATGGAAACACGCTGCTGCATACCGCCGGAAAGTTCACACGGGTAAAGTTTTTCCTTACCCTCTAACCCCATTTTTTTCAGCAGTTCAATAGCTTCGGCAATCGCCTGCTCTTTATCCTTTTTCAAAACCTTGATCGGCGCATCGGTGATATTCTTCAAAACATTCATGTGCGGGAAAAGGTTGAAATTCTGAAAAACAAGTCCGAAAATCTTTCTGAACTGATTCAAATCTTTCTGATAACAGCAAATGCCTTTATCGTTCGTGTAAGTCACATCGTTACCGAGATAGGACAAAATGCCGCTGTCAACCGTTTCCAACAACGTCGCACAGCGAAGCAGCGTCGATTTACCGCCGCCTGAGGGGCCGATCACCGAAACGACTTCACCTTTATTGACTTCCAGGGAAATATCCTTCAAAACATGATTATCGCCGAAGGACTTTTTAATGTTTTGCATTTTCAGAACATTCATAAAAGCCCTCCTTATTGTTTATAGTAACTCATTGACTTTTCGACGCGTCCCATAACAAGACCGACGATCGCGTTGAACACATAATAGAAGACACCGGCCACCAGGAACGGCATAAAACTTGTTTGAGAGTTCGCGATTTCCTTACCGATCGTAAACATTTCCTGATAAGAAACGGTAAAGGCGATCGAAGTATCCTTTACCAGTGTGACGATTTCATTCGTCACACTGGGTAAAATACGTCTGATGACCTGCGGCAGTATAATGCGGATAAACGTCTGGAACTTGGAATAACCCAAAATGGTTGCCGCTTCATACTGACCAACCGAAATCGATTCAATGCCGCCGCGGTAGATTTCAGAAAAATATG
>JAZRWX010000130.1:0-9143 GCA_045599905.1 Acutalibacteraceae bacterium | reverse complement strand
AAAATCATGATGCAAAAACACAAAAAATCAGAGCTTGCTTTTGGCAAAACAGAAAGAGTCGAAAACCCGCATAAATACTGGATTTTTGGCACATTTTATAGTAGAGAAAAGGAGTAAAAATATGAAAGCAACAGGAATAGTAAGAAGAATAGACGATCTGGGGCGGGTGGTGATCCCGAAAGAGATTCGCCGCACCATGCGTATACGCGAGGGCGACCCGCTGGAAATTTACACCGATGCCGGCGGCGAGGTCATTTTCAAAAAGTATTCGCCGATCGGTGAACTTTCCGCATTCGCGACGCAGTACGCCGAAGCGCTGACGGCAGGCACCAAACTGGGCGTGCTGATCTGTGACCGCGATCACTGTATCGCAGCGGCGGGTCTGCCGAAAAAAGAGGTGCTGGAACGGCGCGTCACCGCCGAGGTCGAAGGGATCATGGAAGAACGCAAATGCGCGTTTTTCGACGCGGCGCAGGGCGTTCGCGCGCTGTATGACTGTGATCGCGCGGTATGTGTCGCGGCGCCGATCCTGGCGTCGGGCGATATTGCCGGCGCAGTTTTGCTTGTCGCGGGAAACGGCAAACAGAACGCCGATAACACCGACGTGGAACTGGCGGCGGTAGCGGCAGATTTTCTCGGCAAACAGATGGAATAATAAATATCCGCTTTCATTTTTGAAAGCGGATATTTTAATAATCGGTCATTCAGGCAGTTTCTTTCGGGACGAATCGTTTTTGAAAAAAAGATTGCATTTTTCGCAGAAAAATGGTATGATAAAGAAAACGAATTTCAGGAGGAATTTGTCATGAAAAAAATACTGTTCGCATTACTTGCCGTTTTGCTTGTCACGGTGCTGACCTGTACCGCGCTTTCCGGCTGCGGCGATAAAAAAGACGCTGAAAACGCTTCGACCGTAACTTCGACCGAAGAAAAAACCGGGGAAGACGTTGATCAGCCCGGCACCGATAACGGGAACGAGTCTGCCGAACCGTCTGTCGGCGAAGCCAAGATCGTGATCAAGGTCGATACCGCCAAGGAAGTCGATAAGATACTGGTCGGCGGAAAAGAAGTTCCGTTTGAGAAGAAAGACGGTAAGATCACCGTCGCGAAAAAAGATCTGCCTGCCGCCGAAACACAGGACAATAAGAGCACAACTTCCGAAACCAAGGGCGAAATCGTTTATAAAGACGGTGCCAAGGAAGAATTTGACGTTTCGAAGCAGGAAGAAATCACTACCCCCGAACAGAATGAAGAAAAACCCGCCGATCCGGAAAAAACCGAATCGCAGGAAACGGAGTCCGGCGAAAATACTTCTTCGGATGAAACCGGCACCGAAGAGCCGCAGAATACCCAGACCGATGACGGTTGGGGCGGCATCGACTGGGGCGATTGATCGTCAGACACCGTCATGCTTTGCGTGACGGTGTTTTTATTCCGAAACATGAAAGGGCGTATGAAGAATGGATGCACAAAAGATCGAACGGTTTTCCGAACTGCTGAAAAACAGCCGCCGCGCCGTTTTCTTCGGGGGCGCCGGTGTTTCGACCGAAAGCGGTGTTAAAGATTACCGCAGTGAAGACGGTCTGTATCATACCGTAAAGGAATACGGCGTTTCCCCGGAAACGATTTTAAGCCATACTTTTTTCCTGAAAAACGCGCCCGTTTTTTATGATTTTTATTACAAATATTTTCTCTGCGAAACGGCACAGCCCAACAAGGCGCACCGGGCGTTGGCGGAACTGGAACGGCAGGGGATTCTGTCGGCGGTCATCACGCAGAACATCGACGGATTGCATCAGGCGGCAGGCAGTAAAAACGTATTGGAACTGCACGGTACAGCGGCGCATCATTACTGTATGAAATGCGGAAAAGAGTTTCCGCTTGAAGAATTGCGCGATCTGCACGGCGGCGTGCCGTACTGCACCTGCGGCGGTCTGGTCAAGCCGAAGGTGGTTCTGTACGAAGAGCCGCTGGATAACGACATGACCGACCGTGCCGTAACAGAGATCGCGAATGCCGATCTGCTGATCATCGGCGGTACTTCACTGGCGGTTTATCCCGCGGCGGCGTATCTGCGCTATTTCCGCGGCGAACATATCGTGTTGATCAACCGCGGTGAAACACAGTATGACGGTGCCGCCGAACTGGTTTTCCGTGACAGTATCGGTGAAGTGCTGTCGGCGGCGGTGGAACGGATACAGAAAGGGAAAAAGGATGATTCTGACTAAAAATTCAATGGTAAAAATCTGGGTGTTGTTCGCGCTGTTTTTTCTGATCGGCAGTCTGGGCATTCCGGCAATGCTGACGCAGAACGAGCCGATCACGGCGGGGAATATAATATATGTCGGGATCGCGTACCTGCTTGGGGTGGGAACGTTTCTGCTCGGACGCTATGCCGAAGGCACGGCAAATTGGGTCAACCTCGGCAACAAACTGGTTATGAAAGAACTGCGACCGGAAGATTTTCTGTTTGAATACGAAACGCTGAAAAAACGCAAAGACGTGGTCACGTTCAAACCCAAAGCGGAAATCCTGCGGTTGGTGGCGCTGGCGTATAAAACCGCCGGACAGGATGAAAAAGCACTGGAAACGGTTGAGGAAATGATCCGTGTATCTCCGCCGAAAAAGCAGGCGATCGCCCTGTTTAATAAAGTATCCCTGTTGTTTGAAACGGGCAGGATCGAGGAGGCGGAAACGCTGTTTCGGGGAATTCAGAAACAGCCGTTGAGCTTGACCGCCAAAGGATTGGCAGACTGCATTCTTCGTGGGGATCGCGCCGTTGCCACGGGCGATTACGCGACAGCGGAAATTTTTTGGTTGCAGCAGTTATCTGTGAATAAGGCGTTTCAAACGCCGTTGTCGGTGGTTGCCTGCCACGCCAAACTGGGGGCGATCTATGAAAAAAACGGACGGTTGGAAGAAGCGCTGGAGCAGTACCGCTATTGTAATGAAAACGGTGGAAAAACAAAATATCGCGGTTTGTGTATCACACCGGTTTCCGACGTTAAGAATGCGTAAAATCACCTGATACGATCCGAATATCCGCAAATAAAAACGGTCTTTCCCGGGAAAAGGGAAAGACCGTTTTATCATATCGGTCATTCAAACAACCGCTTGTCGGGATCCAGTATCGCCGTCCGCAATACACGGTAGGGGTAGTATTCGTCGGCACTTTCAAAAAAGGCGATCAAGAGCAGTTCGGGGTTGATGTTATCCACCGAACCCGCCGGCAGGGTCAGCAGCAGTTTGGTATTGCCGTCCGCCGTCTGCGCAAACGATTTTTCAATGATCTTCGCCGCCAGATCGACCAGCTTTTCGTCACGTTTGGTGCGTTTGGTGACGGGAATGCTGTCCCGGGAAAGGAAGTCGGTCAGCGGCCTGGTCAGCACGCCGCCGTCCCGGAACGTGATCTCAAATTTCGCGAATGCCACTTTGCCGGATTTCAAAACCGCTTCCGCTGTGCGGAACGCGCGGACGTAGGGCGGAAAAACGGCGTTCAGCCGGTCGGTCAGGCCGTCGATGTCGTAATCGTCGGGCAGGCGGATATCCATGATCTCGTAATTGCTTTCAAAGCCGAGCGGTAGCGGCAGGGCAAAATTGATATAGGCGTGCGGGTGGAATCCTTCGGTGTACCAGATCGGCAGATGCGCTTTGCGGATCATCCGGGTCATGAAACGGGTCATATCCAGGTGGGAAACGAACCGCATCCGGTCGGTTTTGGTATAAAAAATTCTAACGTTTTTCAAAACAGACACCCTCCCCGAACGTATTGGCACCACATCCGGCGCATTTTTCACGGCAGTGCGGCGTGGTGATCGCCTGATGCGCCAATTCATTCTGCCGGATCAGGAAATCTTTGCTGATGCCGTAATCCAGATGATCCCACGGCATGAGTTCATCGGTCGAACGGGTGCGGCAGGCGTAGAATTCCGGCGTCAGGCCGCACAGTTCAAAGGCCTTCATCCATTTTTCGTGTTCAAACGTTTCGTCCCACGCGTCAAAACGGCAACCCATTTTGTGGGCGGCTTCGATCACCCTGCCCAGACGGCGGTCGCCGCGGGCAAAAACGCCTTCCAGCACGCTGGTTTTGCTTTCGTGCCAGTTCAGCGTGATCTTGCGTGTGGTCAGACAGTCCCGCAGGAAATACTGCCGCCGCATCATTTCCTCCCGGGTGATCTGCGGCTCGAACTCAAACGGGGTAAAGGGTTTCGGCACAAAGTTGGAAACGCTGATGGTCACGCTGACCGCTTTGCCTTTCGGCTTGGTTTCGGACTGGTAATACAGGTTGACGATCTTCTGTCCGAGTTCGGCAATACCTTTCAGGTCTTCGTCGGTTTCGGTCGGCAGACCCAGCATGAAATACAGTTTAACCTGCGTATATCCGCCGGCAAAAGCAGTGCGGCAGGTGTTGAGTATTTCTTCTTCGGTCAGATTTTTGTTGATAACGTCACGCAGACGCTGGGTACCGGCTTCCGGCGCAAAGGTCAGTCCCGTTTTGCGGATCCCGCTGACCTTTTTCAACAGTTCGTCCGAAAAATTGTCGATCCGCAGACTGGGCAGGGAAAGACTGATTTTTTTCCGGTCGGTATATTCGACCAGTTGTTCCAACAGCGGCCGCAGTTGGGAATAGTCACTGGTGCTTAAACTGGAAAGTGACATTTCGTCATACCCGGTACTGTCACATAGGGCCTTTGCCTGGCGGCAGATGGTGTCCACGCTTTTTTCACGAACGGGGCGGTAGATGAATCCCGCCTGACAGAAACGGCATCCGCGAATACAGCCGCGGAAAATTTCCTGCACGGCACGGTCATGCACAACGTCGATGTACGGTACCACGAATTTGTCGGGGTAGTAGGCATCGTCCATGTTTTTCATCACGCGTTTGCGGATCTTTTCCGGCGAGCCGTCTTTGGGGGTAATGGCGGCAACGGTGCCGTATTCGTTGTAGGAAATATCGTACAGCGCGGGCACGTAAACGCCCTCGATTCGGGCGGCTTCACGTAAAAAGTCCTGCTTGCTTCCGCCGTTCGCCTTGTATTTTTTGTAAAGGTCAATGACCTCTAAATCGACCTCTTCACCCTCACCGATGAAGAAAATATCAATAAAATCCGCCAGCGGCTCGGCGTTGCAGACGCAGGGGCCGCCTGCCACGACCAGCGGGGTAAAGTCGGTGCGGTCTTCGGCGCGCAGCGGAACACCTGCCAGTTCCAGCATATTCAGCACGTTGGTGTAGCACAGTTCGTATTGCAGGGTAAAGCCGATAAAGTCAAAATCGCGGATCGCGTCCCGGCTTTCCAGCGCGAACAGCGGAATATCGTTGTCCCGCAGGACCTTTTCAAAATCAGTCCACGGCGCAAAGACCCGTTCGCACCAGATATCCTCCCGTTCATTGAACAGGGAATACAGGATTTTCATGCCTAAATGCGACATGCCGATCTCGTAAGTGTCGGGGAAACAGAACGCGAACCGCACGTCCACGTCGTCTTTGTTTTTGATGATGCTGTTGACCTCGCCGCCGGCGTAACGTCCCGGTTTCTGTACGGTAAGCAGCAGTTCTTCCAGTTTTTCGTTGTTCATGAAACACCTCAAAGGATGATATTTTTTACATTATATCAAAAACGGGAAGCGGTTGCAACCCAAAACCGTGAAATCGGATGGTGCAAAATACCGCCATTGCGAACAGAACAAAACGATCCGTATAAAAACCGATATTTGTAATAATAATTAAAGGAGAAAATGGGCAATTCGCATTTCATCACCTAACACAGAAAACCCGCCCCGAATTCGGGCGGGTTTTCTGTGTTTATCGGTTGATTTTCGGGTTGTCGGTGCGTTCAAAAACATAATCCAATGATACGTTGTAATAATCGGCAAGTGTCAGCAGATGTTCCAGGGGAATGTTTTGATATCCGCGTTCGTAACGGGAATAAACGGTCTGCTGAATATGGAGTAAATCGGCAATATCTGTTTGGGTCAAGTCAAGGTCTTCTCGTAAATCCCGCAGTCGTCGTAGTAGCATTTTGATTCTCCTTTTAGTATTGTTTAGTACTACTTGACAATAGCATAAAAATATGATATGCTGACAATATAGTACCTATAAGTACTAAAAAGGAGTGTTGTTATGAAAAAGTTTATCAGTATATTTCTTATTGTATTGTTGGTTTTCAGCGTTGTCCCGGCGGGGATGACGGCAAGTGCGGCCGGAAGTGGGGTACAGGAAAAAATCAATGCGATTAAAGCGGTATATCCGTCGGGTAGTTATTTTACGATTTCCGGAAGTGCATGTGCAGCATATAATCACGATGTTGCTGACGGTAATTGGTGCTCCGGGTGTAAACTTTCGGCGATTCCCGCCCGCGGTGGTTTGCCTTCTGGTGCAAGTGTCGGTTGGCAGGCCGATACTTGTTGCGGATTTGCAAATTATGTGTACTACTGTATTTTTGGACATAATAAATCTTCACAAACCGTGACGACATCTTCTCCTGTACTTGGAGATTTGGTATTTACCGGTGCACACTGGTTTATTTATTTGTCCCAAGACAGCAACAACTATTATGTTTACGATGCAAATGGATATGATGCAAATGGATATAATAACGGAAAAAATAAAGTTGCATACAATAATTATTATCCGAAGAGTGCGGTAACAAATTTGACCGTCTATCATGCAACAAATTATGATGCAATTAACGGACAAGCCCACGTTCACGCATATACGGAATATGTGTATTATTGGAAAGACCATCCGCATTATAAGTGTTACAAGTGTTCGTGCGGTGATATTAAAGAAAACAGATCAGAGACGGTCTATTGTGCGGATTGCGAAATCTGCAACCCTCCTCACGTTCATTCCTATTCTGCTTCCCGTACGGTTGCGGCGACTTGCACTTCACAGGGCTATACGGTTTATACCTGTTCCTGCGGCGCAAGTTATAACGGTAGTTATACTTCGATAAACCCCAACAATCATACTTTTGCAAACGGGGCTTGTACTTTATGTGGTGCGGCGCAAATTATTACGGGAATTTGTGGCGAAAATGCTAATTATTCATTTAATCTAAAATCCGGTGTGCTGACCATTTCGGGCAGTGGGAAAATGAATCTCAGACAAGGAATACCATGGTATAAATATAGGAACAACATCACACAGGTGATCATTAATAGCGGTGTTACCAGCATCGACAGCGAGGCGTTTGCCTATTGTGGCAATTTGAGCACCGCCACAATAGCCGATACAGTCACCTATATTGGCTATGGCGCGTTTTCCGGCAGCGGTCTGACAAGTGTTGCGATTCCCGATAGCGTACAGGAAATCGGAATGGAAGCGTTTTTTGGTTGCGATAGTCTTACAAATGTCACGATCGGCAGCGGTGTTACAAAAATCGGTGAATCGGCGTTTTGTTGGTGCGAAAATCTGACCACTATTACGATTCCGGAGGATAGCGTGATAAATGTTAATAGTGGTGCCTTTTCCGAAACACCGTGGTATAATAACCAGCCGAACGGTGTGATCTATATTGGGAAAACGGTGTATGGGTATAAAGGTACCTGTCCGTCTTCGGTCACCATTCGGGACGGTGTCGTAAGAATTGGTGATGCTGCGTTTTGGGAATGCGGCGGACTGACAGGCATCACGATTCCGAACAGCGTGACAAGTATCGGCGATTATGCGTTTTATGGTTGCTATCGTTTGAAAAACATCACGATCCCGGAGAGTCTGACAAGTATTGGCGAGAATGCGTTTGCAGGGTGCGCCGGTTTAACAAGCATTACGATCCCGAACGGCGTAGAGAGTATCGGCAGTACGGCGTTTAACTCTTGTGAAAGCTTGGAAAACATTACGATTCCGGCCAGTGTGAGCAATATCGGCGATGGTGCATTTCTGTATTGTACAGGGCTAACCGCCATTAATGTAGATGCCGACAATAACTATTATTCTTCACAGAATGGGGTCTTGTTTAATAAGAACAGAACGACATTGCTTTGTTGTCCTTGCGGAAAAACCGGGAAATATTTAATCCCGGACGGTGTGAAAAGAATTGAGAAAGAAGCATTTTGCTGGTGCACGGGGCTGACCGGCGTCACGATCCCGGAAAGCGTAACGAGTATTGACGATTATTCGTTTTCTGGGTGTGATAATCTGACCATTTTATGTTATCCTGGCAGTGTCGCCATGAATTATGCGATTGGAAATGGTATTCCTTATACATTTATTGGAAAAATTACGGGTATTTCGATGAAAAACCTGCCGAACAGAACGGAATATCCCATAGGGGGAACTTTGGACACAAGCGGTCTGTCGCTGACGGTTTCTTTTGCTGATGGCACTTCTTGTGATGTTACGACCGGTTATGAAGTCGGCGATTATGACTTTTCCACCGCCGGCGTCAAGACGATCACGGTTTCTTTCCTTGATTTTACGGCGACCTTTGATGTAACGGTCGACGCGGATTTGATAGAATATCCCGAATCGATTCATCCGTATGCTGCCAATACCAGGAAAACGTGGAATTATACCCATAAAACAGCCGCCGACAGTTTGGAAATCACCTTTTCCGGTAATACCGAAACTGAAAGCGGATGGGATTATATCTATATTTATGACGGCGATGGCAATCAAATCGGTAAATACAGCGGCATACAACTTGCGGGCAGAACCGTTACCATCCTCGGCAACAGCTTTTCCATTCGGCTGACCTCTGACGAAATTGTTCAGTATTATGGATTCACGATCGTTGATATCAAAGCCAACGTTTCGTACGACCTGAACGGGGACGGTTCGATCGATTCGACCGATCTTTCTTTGTTGCAGCGTGTGCTTTTGCTTTCGGAAACCGCCGACGTTTATGACGTCAATAAAGACGGTTATTTCGACGTCCGCGATCTGGTACACCTGAAAAAATATCTTGCAAACTGATAGACTTTCAAACAAACCCGCCCCGAATTCGGGCGGGTTTGTTGCGTTTATCCGCAAAAACAGCATTTTTGCATCTTTCGACAATTTTTGAAAAAATATCGGCGGCGTGTAGGTTTGTCAATGATGTGTTACACAAAAGGGAAAGCGAATAAAACCTGTTTAGGAGAGCGCCAGTTGAGAGGGCGCATAGGGAACTCATTGTATTGACGTTGTCGAACAGCCAACT
>JAZRWX010000129.1:0-2266 GCA_045599905.1 Acutalibacteraceae bacterium | reverse complement strand
GGCGCGCGTGACTATCTGGTGCCTTCCCGTGTACATAAAGGCAGTTTCTTTGCCCTGCCGCAATCGCCGCAGATGTACAAGCAGTTGCTGATGCTTTCCGGCTTTGACCGTTATATGCAGTTGGCACGCTGTTACCGTGATGAAGACCTGCGTGCCGACCGCCAGCCGGAATTTACACAGGTCGATCTGGAAATGTCTTTTGTTGAACGCGAAGATGTTTTTGCCATCGCCGAAGGATATGTAAAACGTCTTTTCAAAGAAGTGTTGGACGTTGATATTCCGACCCCGCTGCCCCGCATGACCTACACTGATGCAATGAATCTGTACGGCTCGGACAAGCCGGATACCCGATTTGATATGAAAATCGTGGATCTGTCTGATATCGTGGCGGATTGCGGTTTCGGTGTTTTTGCCGATACGATCAAAAACGGCGGAACGGTACGTGCCATCAACGCGAAAAATGCCGCGGGTGTTTATACGCGCAAAGAAATTGACAAACTGACCGAAGAAGCAAAAGGAATCGGCGCAAAGGGTCTTGCCTTTATCCGTTGGGTCGATGATGCGCCCTCCTGCTCGTTCGCCAAGTTCATGACCGAAGAGCAGATGAACGCGATTTATGCCCGTACAGACGCCGAAAAAGGTGACGTCATTCTGATCGTTGCAGACAAGAAACGCTTGTGTCTGCCTGTTTTGGGTGCTTTGCGTTTGACCGTTGCGAAGCGGCTGGATATCATTCCGGATCAGTACAATTTCCTGTGGATCACCGAATTCCCGTTCTTTGAATATAACGAAGAAACCGGCGGTTGGGATGCCATGCACCATCCGTTTACCGCACCGCTGGATGAGTGCATCCCCTATCTTGACAATGATCCGGAAAAGGTTTTTGCCAATGCGTATGATCTGGTGCTAAACGGTATTGAATTATCCAGCGGATCAATTCGTATTACCGACCCCGAATTACAGCGGCATATGTTCAAAGCACTCGGTCTATCCGACGAGGAAGCGGAACAGAAATTCGGTTTCCTGACCGGCGCTTTCAAATACGGCGCACCGCCTCACGGCGGCATGGGCATTGGTCTGGACCGTCTTTGCATGCTGATGACCGGTTCCGATTCTCTGCGTGACGTCATCGCGTTCCCGAAGGTTGCGAACTCCGGCGAACTGATGTCGGGCGCACCGGCGGAAGTCGATCCCGTTCAGTTGGACGATCTGGCAATTTCAGTTCAAAAACCGGAAGATCCCGCCGAATAATACAGACAGCAAAACGGCTCTGTAAAGCAATGCTTTACAGAGCCGTTAAATTTATGCTTATTTTGCTTTTTTACCGAAAACCAGCTTATACCCTTCCCCATACTGAACACAACGTGACACACGGCTTAACGTTGCGGAAGAAATATCCGTTTCGGCTATCACCTGATGATAGGTTTTACCATCCATCAATAATTTTGCAGCGCGCATACGCTGTGCCATCTGTTCAATTTCTTTGTTTGTACACAAATCCGCTAAAAACAATCGGCATTCATCGTTCGTTCGGAGCGATGTCAACGCCTGATATAATTCACTGACCATAGACGGGTCATTCTTTTTATCAGACATTACAGACTCCTTTCTTTTCGAGCATTGCCGTACCGGTCAAAATCAGCGCACACTGTGCCGATTCGATTTTCAGCATCCCGCCGGGTTCGTTGAGATTCAGACATACATCACGCCCGGTTTGAGCGTTCAGATACGCGCCCAAAGCGGTCGTTCCGCTGGCGCAGGAACTTTCCCAGCACATCGTCTGTGCCGCCGGAACGTATACCAACGGCGTCAGCGCATTTTGTTTGCGGTCCCAAAACATGATACCCAAAGCGTCAACGGCCAGGTCTTCACACCAACTGCGAACAGCCGCTTCCGCATCAATTCTTGTCATGGTGTTTTCCATGATCAGATGACCGATTCCTTCAAAAGAAACAAACGGCAATTCATAAGAAACGCCGTTTGCGCTTAACTGTACGGTTTGTATTTTTTTCGGGTTTGGCATGCACAGCGAGCATTCAAACAAATCCTGCTGCGTGCGGACCGTTTTAACGGTAATCGCTTCATTCACGCCCGAAACGCTTAAAACATTTTCCGCCGATGATGCGACCGGAATATCACGCAGCAAACACAGTCGCGCGGCCGCAGACATTGTGGCGTTTCCGCAAAATTCTCCGCCTGCCATACGCAAACGGTTTTCACTAACAAAGCCGACTTGTTCCGCTTCCGGAATCTGCCGCATCAGCTG
>JAZRWX010000128.1:0-5377 GCA_045599905.1 Acutalibacteraceae bacterium | reverse complement strand
CCTTACAGTTTGTTGCGCTGGATCTTACCGCTGACTGTTTTTGGCAGACTTTCACGGAATTCCACGATACGCGGATATTTATACGGCGCGGTATTCTTCTTGACGTAGTTCTAGATCTCTTTTTTCAGTTCCTCAGTGCCTTCGGTGCCCCGGACCAGTACGATACTGGCCTTGACCACCTGACCGCGCACCTCGTCCGGCGCGGCGGAAACACCGCATTCCAGAACGTAGGGCAGTTCCATGATAACGCTTTCGATCTCAAACGGTCCGATACGGTAGCCGGAAGATTTGATAACGTCATCGATACGGCCGACGTACCAGTAGAAACCGTCTTCATCCTTCCACGCGACGTCACCGGTGTGATAATACCCGTCATGCCACGCTTCATCGGTCTTTTCGGGATCGTTATAATACCCGACCGACAGTCCGCAGGGGAACCCGTTTTTGATATTGACCACGATCTCACCCGTTTCACCGACCGCGACGTCGTTTCCGTCCGGATCGACCAGATGCACGTCATAGATCGGGGCGGGTTTGCCCATAGACCCGATCTTATGCGGCGCGCCGATCAGGTTGCCGATGACCATAGTGGTTTCGGTCTGACCGAAGCCCTCCATGATCTGCAAACCGGTGCATTTTTCAAACTGGCGGTAAACTTCGGGGTTGAGTGCTTCGCCGGCGGTCGTCATGTGCTTGACCGAGGACAGATCGTACTTGGAAATGTCCTGCTTGACCAGCATACGCAGAATGGTCGGCGGCGCGCAGAACGTCGTAATATGATATTTTTCAAACATCGGTAGGATATCCGCCGCGTTGAAACGGTCAAAGTCGTAAACAAAGGTTGCCGCTTCGCACATCCACTGACCGTACATTTTTCCCCACATCGCTTTTGCCCAGCCGGTATCCGAAATCGTCAGATGCAGACCGTTCGGATCGACATCGTGCCAGTATTTCGCAGTATGGAAATGACCCAGCGCGTATTTATAATTGTGCGCCGCGATTTTGGGATACCCGGTCGTGCCGGAGGTAAAGAACATCAGCATAAGATCTTCGCCGCCGGGGGACTGTTCGTTACGGTAATAGTGAGCGCTGTAAAGCGGATATTCCTCGTCGAAACTGCGCCAGCCCGCGCGTGTGCCGTTGACGATCAGTTTATGTTCCAGATCCGGACAGCTTTGCGCCGCGATATCCGCCTGCGCCGCGCTGTCACCGTCCGCCGTACAGATGATGGCCTTGACGCCGGCCGCCTTGAACCGGTATTCAAGGTCGTGCGCCTGTAACTGACAGGTCGCCGGAATGGCGATGGCGCCCAGTTTATTCAGACCCAGCATGGCAAACCAGAACTGATAATGGCGTTTTAAGACCAACAGTACCCGGTCGCCTTTTTTGATGCCCAGCGATTTGAAATAGTTGGCGCACTGTGCCGAAGCGCGTTTCATATCATTAAAGGTAAAGCGGCGCTCGGTCAGGTCTTCCGAAATGTGAAGCATGGCCAGTTTGTCGGGTTCCCGTTTGGCAAGCGCGTCCACCAGATCGAACGCGAAATTGAACCGTTCGATATTTTTGAAAGTAATATCGGTCGGCGTACCGTTTTCGTCCTTCTGTACGTCGATAAAATTATGCCAGATCCGCGGCGCGGTATCTTTCCGTTCCGCGTGGCCGGTCTTGATCGCGCGGGTCGGTGTCAGTTCGGGGATCGGCTCGCCGGTCGGGTTCAGCACGATGGCGTAGAACAGACAGTCTTCTCCGTCAACGGCGATCATGCCGTGGGGGGTGCCGGAATCGTAATAAATACTGTCACCGGGGTTCAGCACTTCCTTATGCTCCCCGATCTGTACTTTCAGGTGTCCCTGCACGATGATATCCAGTTCCTGCCCGGCGTGGGTGGTCAGTTCGATATCCCGTTGCTGGGCTTCCTCGCTGTACGAACTGCGGACAAACAACGGTTCGGCAATACGATTCTGGAACGCCGAAGCAAGGTTATAATAAACCATTCCGTGCGCTTCCTCGATCCGCTGGCCCTGACCGCTTCTTGTCAGCGTATAGGATTTCAGCGTCGGACTGCGGCCTTCGATAATATCGGTAATGTCGACACCGAGTGCCGTGGCGCATCGATAGATAAACGCGAACGCCAGATCGCTTTGTCCGTTTTCACAGCGCAGATATTCTTCGACGGAAACACCCGTTTTCTGCGCCATTTCTTCGGGGGAAATTCCCTCGATCTCGCGCAGTTCACGGATACGTCCCGCCATTTCCCTGATTTTAAGATCAAGATCCGCTGTCATTTTCTGCATACACAAATCCTCCCTGTGGGACAAACAAAAAGCCCGTCCCAAAGTTATGACTCTGAGACGAGCGTTCATACGATGATGAATACCCGCGGTACCACTCAAATTGCGGCTTTCGCCGCCCCTTAGGGTCTGACAACCCTTATGCCTTTACGTAGCAGTCACGGAGGGGCTCTACACGACCGAAAACGGTTTTCTGCCCCCCGGCTCAGAAGTGACAAGCAAACGGAAACCGGAACTGTGGCTTGCACCAACCGCCATTTCTCTGCTGTTCGGCGACCCGTTGCCCTCTTCATCAACGCCTTTAATTAGGTACACTTTATCACAACTTTGGCGACTTGTCAAGTGTTTTTTAGAGTAAATTACGCTGGATTTTTCCGCTGACGGTCTTCGGCAGACTGTCACGGAATACCACGATGCGCGGATATTTATACGGCGCGGTATTTTTCTTGACGTAATTCTGGATTTCCTTTTTCAGTTCTTCGGTCGGTTCAGTCCCCTGCACCAGCACGATACTGGCCTTGACCACCTGACCGCGCACCTCGTCGGGAGCGGCCGAAACGCCGCATTCCAGAACGTAAGGCAGTTCCATGATGACACTTTCGATCTCGAACGGCCCGATACGGTAGCCGGAAGACTTGATCACGTCATCCGCGCGGCCGACATAATAGAAGAATCCGTCCTCATCCTGCCACGCGACGTCACCGGTGTGATAATACCCGTCATGCCATGCTTCATTGGTCTTTTCGGGATCGTTGTAATATCCGGCGAACAGTCCGCAGGGCGCGCCGTTCTGGGTGTTGATGACGATTTCGCCCGATTCGCCGACCGGCACTTCATTGCCGTCACGGTCCAGCAGTTTGATATCATACAGCGGACTGGGCTGACCCATCGAGCCGAGTTTATGCCCTTTGCCGATCAGATTGGCGATGGACAGCGTGGTTTCGGTCTGACCGAAGCCCTCCATGATCTGCAAACCGGTCGCCTTTTCGAACAGGCGGTAAACTTCGGGATTGAGTGCTTCCCCGGCGGTCGTCATGTGACGCACCGACGAAAAATCGTATTTGGAGATATCCTCGCGGATCATCATGCGCAGCATGGTCGGCGGCGCACAGAACGAGGTGATCTTGTACTTGGCGAACATCGGCAGAATATCCGCCGCGTCGAAACGGTCAAAGTCGTAGGCGAAAACAGCGCCTTCACACAGCCACTGACCGAACAGTTTTCCCCACAGGGCTTTTCCCCAGCCGGTATCCGAAATAGTGAGATGCAATCCGTCCGGATCGACCCCGTGCCAGTATTTGGCAGTGATATAATGTCCGAGCGCGTATTTATAATTATGTGCCGCGATCTTCGGGTACCCGGTCGTGCCGGAGGTGAAGAACATCAGCATCAGATCGTTTCCGCAGGCACTTTCCGCGCTGCGGTAATAATGCGCGCTGTACAGACCGTATTCGTTATCAAAATCGTGCCAGCCGTCACGGCTGCCGCCCACTAAAATCTTGTGTTCCAGCGTTTCGCAATGTTCCGCCGCGATATCGACCTGCCGCGCAGCGTCACCGTCCGCCGTGCAGAGAATGGCCTTGACCCCTGCCGCCTTAAAGCGGTAATCAAAGTCGTGTGCCTGCAACTGGCAGGTCGCCGGAATGGCGATGGCACCCAGTTTGTTCAAGCCCAGAATCGCGAACCAGAACTGATAATGGCGTTTTAAGACCAGCATGACGCGGTCGCCTTTTTTAATGCCCAGCGATTTGAAATAGTTGGCGCACTGTGCCGACGCGCGTTTCATATCATTAAAGGTAAAGCGGCGTTCGGTATGATCTTCGGCAATGTGCAGCAGTGCCAGTTTATCCGGCGAGCGCTTTGCCAGTTTATCGACGATATCAAACGCGAAATTGAAGCGGTCTTCGTTCTTGAAATCAATTTTCAGCGGCGCGCCGGTCTCGCTTTCCGTTATGTGGATAAAGTCGTCGCAGATTAAACTGCGTTCGATCGTGCTTTGCTGTGTCAGCGTACTGCGGATAACGCTTTCGGTCTGCTTTTCACCCGGCAGGACTACCGCTAAAAACAGACAGTCCGTACCGTCCACCGCAATCATGCCGTGCGGTGTGGAGGAGTTATAATAAATGCTGTCGCCCTCGCTCAAATATTCGATATGATCGCCGACCTGAACTTTCAGACTGCCGCTCATAACGTAGTCGAATTCCTGCCCGGAATGGGTGGTTAAGTGGATCGGTTTATTTTGCAGATCCGCGCTGTATTCATACCGCACCCAATAGGGCTCGGCAATTTTTTTGGCAAACATGGGCGCCAGGTTCTGAATGGTGATGCCGTCTTCCTTGGCGGTTTCCTGACCGGTGCCTTTCCGGGTCACGGTATAGGATGACAGATGCGCACTTCTTCCTTCCAGCAGATCGGTAATACCGATCCCGAACGCCAGCGCGCACTTATGAATAAAGGTAAACGGAAAATCCAGTCTGCCGGCTTCGTAATCACGGTATTCGTCAACCGACACTTCGGTTTTTTCCGCCATCTGTTCTTCGGTAAAGCCAGAAATTTCACGCATGGCGCGAATTCGCAGCGCCACCGTCAATAATTTTTCGGATTCTGTCGTCATTTCCTGTTCCTCCCTTTCAAAAAAGAAAACACCCGTCTCAATATCTTTGAGACGGGTGTTTGAAAATCAACATCCGCGGTACCACTCAAATTGCGGTTTTCACCGCCCCTCAGGATCCAACAATCCTTATGCCTTTACGCGGCAAGACGGAAGCACTTAATGGGTGTCCCGTTCAGTGCTTCGGCTCGGAAGGGATGTGTCTTATATCGCAAAATGCCGGTTTACAGCAACCACCGACTCTCTGAAAATTCGCCGATACAGACGGTCTTCGTCACAGCCTTTACAGTTTGAATTCAGTATAGCACCGCCTTCAAAACTTGTCAATACCTTTTTTGAAAAAGTTTTTTACTATATTGTATGTGTTACAATGATGTGTGACAAAGAATAAAAAAAGGATAGCGAATAGAGCGAACCTGTGTTAAGGTAGAGTTGTCGAGACAAAACCGAAAGGCAGGTCACCCTATTCGCTATG
>JAZRWX010000127.1:0-2572 GCA_045599905.1 Acutalibacteraceae bacterium | reverse complement strand
CGTCGATCGTTTCCGCTTTCAGTTTCTGTTCCGCTGCGGCGGCCGCCAGCGTTTCTTTCTTGGCGGTAATTTTTTCTTCCAGACTTTGTTTGGCTTCATTTACCAACTGACCCATGACAGGTCGCTCTTCCGGGGAAAGACTGCCCATTTGTTTAAGAATGGCGGTCAATTCACCCTTTTTACCTAAATACTGAACGCGCAGGGCCTCAATTTCCTGCTCACCCTGGGCTTGATCCAGTGCCGCTTCTGCCGCTGCACGGATAGCTTCCAACTGTTGTTTCATAAACTCAACTCCAAATAAAAAATAAACTTCGCCCCATAACAGGACGAAGCAAAACATACACTCCGCGGTACCACCTGAATTTTCGCTCGAAGAGCAAACACTCCTGCGACGGGTAACGGTGTCGGCCGGCGGCACTTACTGAAAGTTCGGTGCGGCTGCTCGGAAGGGAACTTCAATTCGCCGCACACATGAGGATGCTTTCAGCCGGATGACATCCTCTCTCTGAAAGGCACAAACGAATCTACTTTTCTTCGTCAACGCATTTACAAAAATAAATATACCACAGATTGACCGATTTTGCAAGTGTTTTTATAAACTTTTTTGTCGGCTTGTCCATTGACTTTACGGTATTGGATGACCTATAATGTACAATGTTGATTTTTGGATTCGGAGGGAATAAAATGCGTGTGATCCTGGCTTCAAAATCACCTCGCCGGCGTGAAATACTGACCACGTTGGGAATTGAATTTGAAATCATTGTTTCGGATGCCGATGAAGCCTGCCCGCAGACCGATCCTGCCGGGTTGGTGGAAGAATTATCCTGCCGCAAGGCGAACGCTGTTTATCAGTCCCGTTCTTTTGATCTTGATACGTTGATCATCGGATGTGATACGGTCGTTGCCGTGGACGGTGAAATTTTAGGCAAACCTGCCTGCCGCGCGGATGCGGAATCAATGCTGCGTCGGCTTGCAGGGAAGACTCATTATGTATACAGCGGTCTGACCTTGCTGTATGACGGCAAAGTGTATACTTCGCATGATCGCACCGCGGTGCATTTCATGCCGATGAGTGACGCGGAAATCACATCTTACGTCGAAACCGGCGAGTCGGACGACAAAGCAGGCGCGTATGCCATTCAGGGTAAAGGCGCCCGGTTTATCCGGGGAATTGATGGTTGTTATTACAATGTGGTCGGGCTTCCGATCGCACTGCTCTCGCGCATGACACGTGAAAATCATATTCCGCTGTTTGAGGGATAAAAAATGGAGCGTACGATTTCTCAGCCGAATTTCGGATCGGTATCATTGCATTTTGTGAAAAAGAACGCCGTTATGTTCATTGCTTTGTTTGCGGCACTTGCCACCATGATATTGATCCCGATCGACCGACGATATGAAAGTTATTTTGATTTTAAGACGCTGACCTGCCTTTTCTGTGTGCTGGCCGTCGTTTGCGCTTTGAAAAATATTGATTTTTTCTACCTGCTGGCGCGTAAAGTCGTGCAGTTGTTCGGCACTGCGCGTAACAGCATACTGGCGCTGGTCTATATCACCTTTATCGGGTCTATGCTGATCGCCAATGATATGGCGCTGCTGACTTTTTTACCGCTTGGTTATTTCGTTCTTAAATCGACCCATAAAGAAAAATATATGGCGTTCACCTTTATTATGCAGAATATCGCAGCAAATTTGGGCGGCATGCTGACGCCCCTCGGCAATCCGCAACATCTGTACCTGTATACCAAATTCAACATTTCCAATCTTGAATTCATGGGGATCATGGCGCCGCCGTTTTTGTTTTCCGTTGCGCTAATCACGTTCTGTTGTATTATTTTCGTCAAGGCCGAACCGTTGCATCTGGAAGAACAGAAAATGTTTTTTCATCCGAAACGGACGGCATTGTATCTCTTCCTATTTGCATTGGCGATCGCGATCGTGTTCCGCGGGATCCCGTACTGGATCGGTTTGATCGTTATACCCGTCACGTTGTTTTTTGTCGATCGAAAGGCGCTTGCAATGGTGGATTATCCGCTGTTGTTTACCTTTGTATTTTTCTTTATTTTTTCCGGAAATATGGCGCGTGTTCCGCTGATCAAAAGTTTCTTCTCGTTCCTGCTTTCCAAAAGTGCTTTACTGTTCAGCGCACTTTCATGCCAGTGTATCAGCAACGTTCCGTCGGCGATCTTGCTGTCGCAGTTCACGAAAAATTATGCCGACTTGCTGGTCGGTGTTAATATCGGCGGCGTCGGCACGCTGATCGCTTCACTTGCCAGTCTGATCACTTTTCGGGAATATATCAGTCATAATCCCGGTAAAACCGGTTATTATATCGGGACTTTTTCATTGTTTAATTTCGGCTTTTTGTTTTTGTTGATGGGTTTTATGATCTTTATCAAAACATTTTGATTTTCAGCGCACAAATGTGCGCTTTTGTAGGTTTGTCAATGATGTGTTACACATTGGAGAAAGCAAATAGGACCTGTTTAGGAGAGCGCCAGTTGAGGGGACGCATGGGAAAATCATTGTATTGGCGTTGTCGAACAGCCAACTGCTTTTTAAAATCTTCAAA
>JAZRWX010000126.1:0-7211 GCA_045599905.1 Acutalibacteraceae bacterium | reverse complement strand
GTGTTCGATGCCCTGCGCCAGAATGGATTTGACGTGATCGTCCGCCAGTTTGTAATAGCAGGTTTTCCCGACCCGGCGGTAGGTCACAAGGTCGGCGCTTTTCAGTACACGCAGCTGGTGGGAAATGGCGGAAACGGTCATTTCCAGCGTTTTGGCGATCTCGCACACGCTGACCTCCCGGTCAAACAGCGCGTACAAAATGCGGATACGGGTGCTGTCCCCGAATACACGGTACAGTTCCGCTAAATCGTACAGCACGTCGATCGGCGGCATTTCATACGTTTCGTCGGGTATACGCAGATTTTCTTTCTGTTCCATAACGGTTGCCTCACTTTAACAGTTGAATTATTGTTCAAATGTTATTATATAACAACCGTTCCCGATTGTCAAGCAAAAAACGGCACCCTGTAACACAAGTGCCGCCTGCTTTATTCAATATAATATTGATCTTCCGACCGTTTTACGGGGTTGTTTCCAATGTATTCGCAAACACGGATATAATCGTTTTCATCACGGATGACATGGTCGTAAAACGATTTTTGCCAAATCGGAAAACCGATTTGCTTGGTAACAAATGATTTCATTTGTCCGATTATGTTGGATACCGTAGGGGCGTGCATTGCGCGCCCGTTTTTAATTCTTATGATCAAATGTACGTGATTCGGCATGATAACGTATTGATCAACGGCGGCGTTTTCGTATTTTTCGCTTATATTGTTTATGGATTTTTCAACGGCTTTGCCGTACTTTGATAATTCGATTTTCGGGCGCGCGGTGCACGCCCCTACGACGTTACACAGTATTTTCTGCTTTTCCGCCGTGCAGACCGTAATAAAATAATACCCGTCCGCCGAATAATCGTAATCTTTTAACCGGTTTGGTTTTCGTCGGCTTTGTTCCATATCATCACCTGAATACAATTATAGCAAAAGCAGCCGTTGTGCGCAACCCAACATAAATCATCGTCCAACGAAAAAACGCATGAATAAATATTTGTTCCGCTTTTGAACGACGGACATAAAAACGCACCGATATGCGTCAGCAAATCGATGCGTTTAACAGGTTCAAAGCGTTCGACTGTAAATCGAAAAACGATCAGATCTTTTCAGCCATGCCGAAGATCTTTTCGGGCAGGTCAGCTTCGTCGCAGGAAATCGTGAAGATGAAATCAACATCTTCAATGGCTTTCAGGCGTGCGAAGAAATCCGCCAGTTCTTCATAATCGCGGCTGCCGATGCGCAGGGTGGCGTCACCGAAAATATGGGTGACGTCATGGTTGCCGGATTTGATACCTGCCAGCATACCGAAATATTCATTGTAACCGCAGATGCCGAAGCTGTCCGCATCGATCAGACGGGCCTTATGGGTGACGGAATAGGTCAGGGTATCACCTTTTTCAATGCAGACCACGTTGCCGAGACTGGTGTCAGCCGCTTCATTGACGAGATCTACTAATTTTTTGGTTTTGCCCGATCCTTTGTTTCCGATGATGAGTTTAATCATTGTTAACCACTCCTTATTATATTCAACCGCAGCTGCGGTTCATTCCTTATTTCAAGCGGGCTTCCAAAGCCGCTTTCTGTTCTTCGTATCCGGGTTTGCCCAGAAGCGCGAACATATTTTTCTTATAACTTTCCACGCCCGGCTGGTCGAACGGGTTGACGCCGAGCATATAGCCGGAAATCGCGCAGGCACGTTCGAAGAAATAGATCAGGCGACCCAGATTTTCTTCATCGGCCTTGTCAATGCTGATCACGAGATTCGGCACGCCGCCGTCGGTATGGGCAAGAACAGTGCCTTCAAACGCCTTCTGATTGACAAAAGACATGGGTTTTCCGGCAAGGAAGTTCAGCCCGTCGCCGTTGGCGTCGTCCGCCTCAATGGTAACGTCGCTGCCGCAGTCGCCGATCGTCACGACCGTTTCAAACATGACCCGGCTGCCGTCCTGAACGAACTGACCCATCGAATGCAGGTCGGTCGAAAATGTGACCGATGCCGGGAAAAGACCCTTGTGATCTTTGCCTTCGCTTTCGCCGAAGAGCTGTTTGAACCATTCCGCCATCATGGTGAAGCGCGGTTCGTAAGAAACCAGCAGTTCGATCGATTTGCCCTTGCGGTAAAAAGCGTTTCGCAGGGCGGCGTAACGGTAGCAGGGGTTGTTATACAAATCGGGGTCGGCATAGTCGACCATCGCGTCTGCCGCGCCTTTCATCAGTTTGTCGATATCCGCGCCTGCCGCCGCGATGGGCAGCAGTCCGACAGCGGTCAGCACGGAAAAACGGCCGCCGACATCGTCCGGAACGACGAAACATTCATATCCTTTTTCATCCGCCAGCGCTTTTAACGTACCGCGTGCCTTATCGGTCGTGCAGTAAATGCGCCCGGCGGCTTCTTTTTCACCGTAGCGTTCTTCCAGCAGTTTGCGGAAAACACGGAACGCTACCGCCGGTTCGGTCGTGGTGCCGGATTTCGAGATCACATTGACCGAAACACGTTTGTTTTCACAGAGTTTCAGCAGATCGGACAAAGCGGAACCACTGATGCTGTTGCCCGCGAAATAAATTTCCGGCGCGTTTTCACGCAGGGCGTTGTAATACGGGCCTTTCAAAAATTCGATCGCGGCGCGGGCGCCTAAATAAGAACCGCCGATGCCGATCACGATCAGAATATCGGTGTCGTTCTGGATCTTTTCGGCCGCTGCCTTGATCCGGGCAAATTCTTCACGGTCATAATCGACCGGTAACGTCGTCCAACCCAAAAAATCATTTCCGAGGCCGAGTTTGCTGTCTAACAGAGTGTGTGCCGTGGCAACCTGACTTTCCAATCCTTTCAGATCGTTCTCACGCAGGAATGCGGCGGCATAATCCGAATGAAACGCTAATGCCATAGAAACATACCTTTCTGTATATCTTGCTATCATTATTCTACATGATTATCCGCCATAATGCAAGCAAAAATATACAGATTTATAAAAAGTTTTCATTTCATATCAGCAAAAGGTCTTTCCACAGCCAGCCCAGCATCAGCAGGAAGTCACGTTTTGGGACAGTTACGGCGGCATACAGACCGATGGAACCGATCTTTTCTTTCCCGTTATACAGATCGACCGATCCCACGGGATCCCCCTTTTTGACCGGCGCGGCGATCTTGTCTTTCAATACGGTTTTCCGGGTGATGCCGCCGGCTTTTGATTTTTCGCACAGGTAGCGGAACGGTTCTCCCGGCAGAACACCGACCGTATTTTCGGTACCGCCTGTCACGGCGATTTCAAGTTTCTTCGGCACGTCGGGTTTTATTTCGGCAAACGAAAAGTTGGCAAATCCGAAATCCAGCAGTTTTTTAGCGCCGTTAAAGCGATCATTACTGCTGGCGCCGCCCATGATCACGGCCACCAGCGACAGCCCGTCACGCTCGGCGGTAGCGGCAAGGCAGGATCCGGCTTGCGAGGTCGTTCCGGTCTTCAATCCCGTTGTTCCTTTGTAAAACCGCACCAGTTTGTTGGTGTTGACCAGTTCGCTTTTGCCGTCACGCAGGGTATCCATCCAGACGGTGGAATAGTTTTTGATCAGCGGATGCCCGATCAGTTCCGCCGCCGCCAGCCCGACATCGTGTGCGGTCATGACGTGATCCTCGGCGTCCAGTCCCGTGCAGTTGACAAAGTGGGAACTGTTCATGCCCAGTTCTTTGGCGCGCTCGTTCATCAGGGCGACAAAACCCTCCTCGCTGCCGGCGACCGCTTCCGCCAGTGCCACGGTGGCATCGTTGGCACTGGCAATGACCGTGGCTTTCAGCAGATCATCCACCGTCATGGTTTCGCCCGGTTTCAGCCAGATCTGGGAACCGCCCATACTGCACGCGTGTTCGCTGGCGGTAATGACCGTTTCCCGGGTCAGCTGACCGCGGTCAATGGCTTCCATGATCAGCACCAGCGATAGGATCTTGGTAATGGATGCCGGCGGCAGAATCTCGTCGGCGTTATCTTCGTACAGGACTGTTCCGGTCAGCGGTTCCAGCAGAAAGGCGGATTTTGCCTTGATATCCAGTTTCTGCCCGACGGCGGCGTTCACAGTCGTACTGTCGAGCGGCACGTCAATATCGGACAGATCACATTCCGAAGATACCGTGACCGGCGTTTCGGCAAGGACGGAACAGCCCGGGATCAGCAAGACCGCCAGCAGAAAACAAACTAATTTTTTCATAAAAACACCCCTTTTTTCAATACAACATAAGATATGCGGAAAAAAGGTGAAAAATGTATTCGCACAATCGTGTGGCGCACATGGATCACCGTATTTTTTTGAGATTTATATCATCCCACGATAAAGCACATATCTCGTCTATCCGAAGTCCTGCATGGGGGATACGAATGCCGGAATTCATTTTATCTGTGACACGGCAGAGGCATGATATGAATGCGGCGAAGTATAGGCAATCCGGTCTTTTTTGCATGAAAGCCAAAATTATAATTCGTTGACTTTTTTTGTCTGTTTATGGTAAAATAACAAAAATATGTGTATGGTCATTAATTGTCGTCGGTGTTCGAACTCGCAGCTCTGCGCAGGGCGTTTTGGGAACATGGTACTTAACACTGCTTGTGGAAGCCGATCTTTCAAAGCGTCAGATACGCAAAACAAGATATTGCCTGACATTCGAAGGTCAGTATTTTGAGATAGATGTTTATCCGTTTTGGAATGATAAAGCAATTGCTGAAATTGAACTTAGCGATGAGAATGCTGAAATTGTTTTTCCAAAGCAGATCAAGGTAATCAAAGAAGTCACTGATGATGATTCCTAACGGAAGCCATATCCAAACAACAAAGTGATCGAGAAAAAATAGTACGAGAAATACTTGATGAACTGAATGGTATTTATAATGAGTTGTCCACTGGAAAAAACACCGAAAACAAGAAAGAAGAAAAATTTGATTATCTGTGATAAGTTTTTTTGAATGAGTTGCGGAAATACGATATGCTTGCAAAACTAATTCCCAAAGAACAATAATCTTTACCAAGAAAGGAATTTTAAAAATAGGTCTTTTTGATAAACTATTTAATAAAAAAAGGGAAACAATAATCCTATTCAAACTTCTGCAAACCACATTGGCTCTGCCGCTCCTATGGGAGAATATATGACACAGCTCAAAAAATATGCTATGCGATTTATTCCCGGGTCTATCGATGATGTAGGCACACAGAGAGAAATGTTAATGAAATTTCTACGGAAGATCAAATACAAGAGAGCGAAAGCCAACACACGGAATTGTCTGAAAAGTGACCTAAAATTACAAAGAAAATTTACAATTGAATTTGAAAAGATAGAAAATAAAATATCCAATGACAAGCTGGAATTTATGAAAGGTGTATCTTTATGAGTAAATTGAAAAATAGTATTTTTTTGAATTTGTTTTTCATGTTAATGCAGATATTGTGGTGCGGTTCTCTTCCGATTTTTTTGGTATTTGGCATGTTGGGATATTATAACATCATGGGAGCTTTTGGGATTATTTATGGTGTTTGCACTATTCCTTCAGTTGCTTCAATTTTTTTAAAAATGGGATTTTTTTATTATGACAATTCTCTTTTGAAAGAAAGATTACATACTCTTTATCAGGTAAAAATAAAGAATCTTGATAAATTTGGTGAGAAAAGGACTAAAATTAATATTTTACCTCCAGTTATTAGTTTGAAAAAATCGGATTTTACATTAGTAGAAGAATACTGTTATCAGTTATTTGAAACCGATTGTCAAGTTTGGGAATATACTGACTATTATGCATTGGATTTTACTAACGGTCAACCATATTATGTTCATGATGTTGTAAGGAATGTCGGAGCTGCTTACGGAAGTGAAATTATAGCGAGCAAAACGTCATATCAAGAATTAAAAAAACATCCGAAATGTCCGGAAAAACTCAAAACGATCAATAAGCAAAATTGGCAAGATTTTATTCCGAAAAAGATAATAAAAAATGCCAAAAACAAAACTATTATTATCAAAGAAAAAAACATTCTCGACCATAAAGATATATATCCGTTAAAGCAGTTTTATTTTGAATTTCACAATATGCATGCTCACCATATTACATATTTAAGAATAACAAACGACGGATACAGAGTGTTTTATGCAGTGGCAAGGGGATGGACATATGGCCTTACCTTCAACTTTGACAAATCGGAAAAAATGATACATGACATTATTATGAATCAAAAATTCGGCTTTCAATTTGATGCTTTTGACAGACTTTTATCAGAAAAAGAAACTGATTACATTATGACTTTTTTTGATTATCAAAAATGCAAAAAAACTCAAATCGATGCATTTGCTGATAGCTTTATTCTTTATAACGGAAAATATAAGTTTGGATATTCCGAAAATGCCGAACAGTTTGGCAATCTTTTAAATCGTTTGGCCGAATATGGTTCCTGTTTTAATGAAAACTGTACCGCTCAATCAAGTTAATACTATTGTGCAGTAATTGGATACATATATTGGTCGCTTGCAAAGCGACCAATAAACTCTATAATAAAACTATAATGTGATTGTAAGGTTTGAAAACCTGCGCGATCACATTATTTTTGTATATGGAGGAAAAGCAGTATAAATGATCGCCTGTTATATAAATTTGCATTCAAATGATATTTTTCAGTTTGAAAGAGAAAGGGAAATAAGCAATAACGCTTGAATAACCTTTGCTTTTGGGCATGGTGAAAACGTGGTTATTGTAACAAAACGGAATTTGTTGAATAAAAGAACTGCGGTCACGGCAATTCACCGTGACCGCAGTTCTTTTTGACATTATTTTTTCATATTTCCGTATAAAAGGAAACGCCGTCGCAAACAATACTATGGCAAACGAAATTCAACAAAAAGGGGGAGTTTCTATATGAAAGCCACGGGAATTGTCAGAAGAATCGATGAATGAGGTATAATAACACTAAAGCCGGAAAGACCGCATAAACACTGGGTTTTCGATTGATTTTGTCCAAGCAATTATCGAGAAAACAGGAGGCTTTTGGCTTGAAGTTTCGGTGAAACGAGGTGTAGGAATACATAATTGAAAGCCGGATGAGCAATATATGTTCATCCGGCTTTGTACATAAATATAAGACAGTCATAATTTGGGTTATGAGTTCTTTATTTTAAAAATTCAAATAATATTATTGGTCTCCAAAACTATTTGCTTCATTTATTAAAAACAAAAATATATTAGA
>JAZRWX010000125.1:0-1853 GCA_045599905.1 Acutalibacteraceae bacterium | reverse complement strand
GGAAGAGGTGCCGGGGCCACGGGCTCAGAAGCTAGTTTTCTTCAATTCCGGTTCGCGTGTCAGACGCCCTATAAGTTGACATTGATTCATTGTCATTCCCCCTTTGATCAGAACTTCTTCCCGTGTTTATACGGGCGCGTTTCGTTGTATGCCATTTTTTCGGCGATTGCGGCTTCAAGGTCGATTCCCATATATCCGCAAAGGTCCGCGATCCGGATCACTGCGTCGGCCAGTTCTACGGCCACGCCTTCCGGCTTTTTACTTCTTGCGGAACAGAACGTTTCGGGATCGTTCGCGTTCCTTGCCCGGCTTCCACACGAAAGGGAAGGGTCGCCTTTGTCGTCTACGCAAAGGCCGCCGGCGTTGCAAGGATAATACACATTCGGTCTTCCGGCTCTTACCTCTTCAAGTGCTTCGGAAAGTTCTGAATGAACCAGGGCGACCGCCGTTCCGAATTCGGGCGGATTTTCCCAGAAGCCGTGATTTACGGCGTTGTTGTGGGCCTTCTTTACCATTTCAGATATAGTCATTTTGTTTCCTCCGTTATTTCTGATCTACAATGTAGAATCTTACTTCCTGGCGTCCGAATTGAAGCGCTTCTTCGTGGCTTGCGAAGTAGATATCAATTTTCTGTCCCTTGATTGCGCCGCCGCAGTCCTGGACGATCCTTTCGCCCATTCCTTCTATGTAAAGGACGGTTCCTGGCGGATAGATATTCCAGTCAGCGGCGATCGTAACGCCCACCTGTGCGACTGCGCCGCTTGCGGTGTATACGATACCGTTCGGACGATTTACGGCCCACTTTCCGCAACACTTTTCACACGAACAATACGCGGTCGCGATCCCTGTGATCCATTCCGGTTCTTCCGGCTCTGGTGCCGGCTCTGGCGTAACTTCCGGGGTATATGTTTCTTGTGGCTCTGTGGCCTTAATTTCGGCCGTCTGGACGGCTTTTTCTTCTTCCTGGTAAGAATGTCCACAGACAGGCGTTTCGGCCGCCATAGCGAACGACGCGCATACAAGGACCATTCCCAGGGTTAAGGATATAAGACTTACTATGCTTCTTTTCAATTCGGTTCACCTTCTTTCTTTTCTGGTATAGGTGTGAAACAGTCACACCTTACGACCCGGTCGTCGTCCGCGTGGATCGGACTTTCTTTCCCGGCGTCGTATCTTTCGACACAGGCCACGCAGTAGTCGCCTTGTCGGTGTTTCTTTTTGTCGTTTATTTCCTTGATGTTGTCACACTTCCGGCAGTTAAAGTCATAACGCCATTTTGGAAGGTTGCTTTTCTTTCTTCCGTTCATTCCTGGCCGCCTTCTTTTTCCGCTTCTTCCTTTGTTAAGAAAACGCATTTTCCTATATCATTTCCGTCAAATTGATATGTCGCGAAAGAATCGCCGCTTCCCTTGTAAAAGACATTAAACACGAAAGTTCCGTCTGCGCCAAAACCAACGAACACAACTTCCGCCGGCTTTGCCTTTTTTCGCCTGATAATATACACAGTGTTCCCAGGTTTCACCGGCGAAAGAAGTCCGCCCATTTCTGCGAAGTCTGCTATAACGTCAAGCGCGAAGAATTCAAGAACGCCTTTTCCCATTTCGTAATAATGCCGGTGTTCGTTTGAATGGTAAGCGACACGGGCTTTTATTCGACTGACAAGTTTGTTTTTTACTTCTTCATTCACTGTCTTTCACCCCCTCTAATTCGTCGCCCCAGGCGTCCCAACCGGGCGCCCGTGACCTTGCGAAAAGTTCGATCCGCGATACCCCCCCCGAAAGGGCGACTATTCTGTCGCGTGTTTCTGCCGGCTTTTCGCTGTGTCTTCCGATCGGTGCGTCGATAATACTGTG
>JAZRWX010000124.1:0-3256 GCA_045599905.1 Acutalibacteraceae bacterium | reverse complement strand
CCACGAAAGCGTCCACGTCTGCCTTCACGAAATTGCACAGCTCCTCCATGCTCCCGAATTCCCGGGAGTTGATTGCGGCGCTCAGGCGCTCCTCACCGTACAGCTCGTTTTCGGCGTTGGTCGCCTCTGTCACGCCGTCGGTATAGAGGAAGATCTCGTCGCCCGGCTCCATTTGGAATTCCTGCGTCTTATACTGCACGCCCTCCATTCCGGCAAGCACGAAGCCCGCGCGGCTGCGCAGATATTCAAACTGACCGTTCCGGCGGACGAGGGGCGGGTTATGCCCGGCATTGGCGAAGCGGACGCTGCCCTTGGTGAGGTCAATGCTCCCCTGCCACGCCGTCACGAACATTCCCGCATCGTTGCCTTCGCACAGCGCGTTGTTTCCGACGGTAAAGACCTCGTTCAGAGGGCGTCCCGTTTCGGTCAGATGTTTCAGTTCGGTCTTGGCGCGCATCATGAACATTGCCGCCGGGATCCCCTTACCGGAAACGTCGGCGATCAGGAAATGAAGCGTGTCGGGATCGGTCAGATAAAAATCGTAAAAATCGCCGCCGACTTCTTTTGCGGGGTCCATAGAAGCGAAAATATCAAAATCTTTTCGTTTCGGGAATGCCGGGAATACCCGCGGCAAAGCCGAAGTCTGAATGTTTTTGGCAAATTCGAGTTCTTTGTCGATCCGGGCGGACGCTTCCGCGATATAGTGTTTCAGCGTATCGACCGTCGAGTTGATATCGTCCGACAGTGAAGCGAATTCCTCGCTGGTGCGGACGTTGACCACCACGTCCAGATTTCCGCTTGAAATTTCGGAAAGGGAACCGTTGATCCGCTTGATCTGATTGACGACCACCTTTTTGATCAGCAGGTAGATCAGGATAAACAGGATCGCGAAGACCAGTATTTCCATGAAGGTATTGACATAAAGCGCGATGTTCCGCATCTGCATGGCCTCGGTGACGGGAAGTACCGACAAAATCTGATATCCTTCCGCCAGGCGATACAGACAGTAACAGTCCGTATCGCCGATCGTCAGATTGAAAACCTCGTCCGGACGGCTTTTTTCAATGGTCGGCATTTTTCCTTTCAGCATATTGTCGTCCACCCCGTCCGGCGCACTGACGACAGCATGATTTCCGTCCAGGATCAGTATGTATCCCGTCTGTCCGACGTGACGGTTTTTGGTGGCGCCGTCCACGAACACCGAGGTGTAGTTTTGCAGTTGTTGCGCGCTGTATCCGACCTGCACAAAACCGTAACTCGTCCGGATGCCGATATACTTGCGTTCCACGGACGGATCGCTGACGATCGGGCCGAATGCCTGGATAAACTCGGTTTCATCCCCGTCGATCAGGCATAAAAACGCGCGGGACTGATCGCCGGAATTCATATCAAAACCGATATAATCCCCGACGTTGCTGGCAAAGATATGCCCCGTTTTATCGATCATACTGATTTCCTCGACACCGTATTGCCATGCCATTTCGCCGATGTTTTTCGACGTGATATTTTCGGTGATCAGGTGGGATACTTCCAACAGTTTCTGATCGGAAGCGTCGTACATATCGGCAACGGTTTCGTTCAGCGCCAGTTTCAGCAGCGTATCACGCTGTGTTTTCGCAATGGTGTTTTGAAGATTGAAAACGAAATAAGACGTGGCGACAAACGCGAAAATGACCGTGACCAGCAGCCAGCGCTGGATCTTCTGTGAGATCCGGGTGCCGTTGCCGGATTTTTTTCTGTTTCTGTCGACCGAAAGAAGCGACAGAACAAAGGATGCCAGCATGACCGATACGCCGTTCGCAATGACCATCGGCATTGTGCAGGCCTTAACCACCGCCATCGCGCGGGTCGGGGTGGCCATATTCGTAATAAAAACCATGGTCAGATGAAAGACTTCCATGACGACACCGCTTGCCAGCGAGATCAGCCAACCCGGTTTTTTATCTTCAAACATATATTTTCGCAGCGCGGCGGCGTAAAAGCCGGCAAACAACGTCGAAAGTGTACACGCCGTCCGTGTAAACGTACCGACACCCCACGCAACGGCGATCCAACGTTCGACCGCCCCGATCACACCGGCAATGATCCCAGCCGGTGCGCCGAACATCAGTCCGCCGACCAGTACGGCGGCGTCACGGCAGTTCATCTGCGCCCCGTTCATGGGAATGCCCCATTCGGTACCGACCACTGCCAGCGCGCCGAACATGATGCCGAAAATGATTTGCCGGATCCAGTAATTCGCGCGGCCGAAAGGCGTTTTCTTTTCAAGCAGATACAGCAGAACCGACGCGATGACCGGCAATAATACCGCAATGCACAATTTGATATAAGAACTGTACGTCACAAGCCAATCCGTCATGTCAAAACTCCTTTTGATCCGTAAAGAAACGGTAAAGCCGTTCTTTGTAATCGGGCGCTTCGTCATAAACCGCGTGCCCGTATCCGTCATACATATATAGTTCACAGTTCAGTTTTCGGGCGATCTCCGCAGAAGCGTTTCCCGAAACAACACGGTCGTTTCGGGTGCCGATCACCAGAACGGGACACCGGATCTTTTCCAGTTCCGCGTAGGTGTCAAAATTCAGCGCCGCCTGCATCAAAATAGCAAAATGCCGCATTTCGTCAGGCGTGCCGACCGTTTCGAGGACCGGCATGGCGTCAGCGTACTGCCGCAGCGTTTCTTCGGAATAGACGCACTCGAAAAACATTCTGTTCAATGCGCGAACATTCTGCGAAGCCGCCAGATCCCGCAATTTTGAAAACACCCCGGCAGTCGTGTCATTCTGCCGGGCGATCGTCGATCCCAGAACCGCCTTATGCACAAGCCGCGGATACCGGATCGCCAGTCGCATAAGGATCATACCGCCCATGGAAACACCGAAAAAATCGGCCGAAGTGATCCCGATCAGTCTGCAGGCCGTCCCGACATCGGACGCCATATCGTCTACCGAATAACCGGGTGCGATCCCTTTTCTGCCGTCCAAAACGTATGCCGTATAGGTTTCGGCAAACCGCGGGGCGTAGGCGGCAGCGATCACCGCGGCGGAAAGGGTGATGGACTGAACGCTGACACCGGGCAGGATCACAAGATTCTTTTTTCCGTTTCCGAAAACAACGTAATCCATGGAAAAATCCGCGGCCTGCGCTGTCCGGATCTCAAATTCAGCGTTCATAACTCATGATCCTTTCCGAAAATCATTCATTTTATTATATCATACAAACGGGTTCGTGACAAGATTTTTCTTATGATAAATCA
>JAZRWX010000123.1:0-1821 GCA_045599905.1 Acutalibacteraceae bacterium | reverse complement strand
AAAACGGTTGCGCAGACGGCGGCGGCAATGATCGGAACTAGCGTTGTGATGGGCGATGTGAATTGGAAAATGGTTGCTAGCGCATCGGCGTTGGCTGGTATTCTGTCATTGCTGACTAGCGTTGCCGGATTGCCTGAAATGAAATCGGAATATACACAACAGGAATACATTCGCGACAATAACGCGGAGGGATAAAACATGATAGATGCCGAAAGGAAGGCGTTTGAACACGCCGCAAAACTGGCGAAGGAATATAGGCACAAATATCGGTATGCACGATCTATCGCCGTTATCGAGGGAATTGTGATTGCGGTGATGTATTGCGGCTTGCTTTGGAGGTGTCTGCATGGATGATAAAACCGTGCGAAAATTCCTGCGCTATTATTGGGCGGCGTTGGTTGATTTTGCCGTTGATATCGCGGAATTAGACGATGATGAATGCGAGGCTGTTCAACTATGCGGGCGTAGGCGTTTAACGGTCGAAAAGGCCGCGGAAATGGCGCATATACCCGTTTCTGTGAACACGATGCAGAACAGATGGTCGAAGGCGCGGAAACGGTTGTGTAAGGCGTGGAACGGCATAGAATGGATCGCGTTGCTTGCCGAAACCGTTGATGATTAAAACATAGAAACATAGAGCCATAGAGATGATCGGAATGATCATCTCTTTTTTGTTGGATATTTGGGTGTTTGTTGGATGGCGGATTTGCGATTGTTGGGCGACAATATACGCAGGAGGTGAGAACCGATGTATCGCAATTTCAATCCGAACCCGGACGGGGCGCGGGTGGGTGATTGTACCGTTCGCGCAATATGCGGCGTTACTGATCGTGAATGGACGGATGTATATCTGTCATTGGCTGTCGAGGGTTTGATTATGAACGATATGCCGAATGCGAATAGCGTGTGGGGTTCTTACCTTCATTCATTAGGATTTCGTCGCCATGTGATCCCGGACACATGCCCGAACTGTTATTGCGTTGAGGATTTTTGCAAGGATCACCCGGATGGGCGATATGTTCTCGCGTTGAATGGCCACGTTGTTTGTGCAAAGGGCGGCGATTGGTTTGATACATGGGATTCGGGCGGTGAACGACCCGTGTACTATTGGGCAAAGGAAGGTGATTAAATGGCGTTCAATTATGGATACAATCCGTATGGGAATCAACCAAGCTATCAGGCATTCAACCAAGGGTTCAACCAAGGTTTTAATCAAACAAACACACAACAGAATGGCGACGGGCGAATATGGGTTCAGGGCGAGGTAGGTGCTAAGGCGTATCTCGTTGCTCCCGGTAATACCGTTGCATTATGGGATTCCGAACAACAGGTGATATGGTTGAAAACGGTGATGCCGAATGGCGTTCCTTCTATGTCGAAACTGATCTATAGCATGGATGACCCGACACCCGCACCCGTTGTGGCGAATAACCCGGATTATATCACACGCGCTGAATTTGAACGGCGCATTGCTGAACTGAACAAAGCGGAGGTAAAACGCGATGATGAATAGGATGAACCCAATGCAAATGATTCAGGCGTTTAATCAATTCAAAAGCAATTTCAACGGTGATCCGAAACAGACAGTTATGCAATTGGTTCAATCGGGCAGGATGTCACAAAATCAATTGAATCAATTGCAGAATATGGCGACGATGTTTCAGAAAATGTTGGGCGGTATGAATTAAGGCGGTGCGCAACGCTTTAAGATAAATATATTTGTGAGGTGAATATCATGTCTTTAACTACTGGTGAAATGACTCCCGCTGATCTCGCGGCTGTCACTGGCAACAATGGAAATCGTGGCGGTTTCATGAACGA
>JAZRWX010000122.1:0-6699 GCA_045599905.1 Acutalibacteraceae bacterium | reverse complement strand
TGTTTTCCCTGCTTGATACTGTATAAAACATAACTACCCGCCGAAAACGGAATTCCTTTTCGGCGGGTTTTATAGTTTGACAAACCGGGGATTTATCGGAATCTATTTAAAAGCTTTTTGTAACTCAAATCCATACCAATTGCACCGAGCGGCGCAGTAATAATTATTGACAAAACCGCAACCGAAAGAACGATGTTTCCACACGGAAGTCCGAGCGACAACGGTACTGAACCGATTGCCGCCTGAACGGTGGCTTTCGGCAGATATGCGATAATACAATAAAGCTTTTCTTTTGCATTCAACTTCGTTCCGATCAGACAGATTATTACACCGATCGAACGAAAGGCGAGTGCAAGCAATATCATCACAAGTGCCAAAACACCGGCCTTTAATGTGTAACGGATATCCACCGCCGCACCGACAAGCACAAATAAAACAACTTCGGCGGCAAGCCACAACCGTCCGTATTTTTCCGACAAATCAGATGATACTTCTTTGCGTGTCCGCATGGCAACAATGCAAGCCATACTCATTACAGCAAGCAGTCCCGAAACGGAAACGATGCCGTCAAGCCATGTTTCGATCGCCATCAGTAAAAACGCCGTGCCGAGTGTGATGATAACTTTAAGACTTTGCCTTATGGAATCTCCTTGCTTATGGGCAAATTCAAACAACCACGCAAGAACAAACCCGAATACCGTACCGACAAGGATTCCAAGCAGGATGGAAACGGGAATGTTTACAAAGTCTGTTATTTTTGCCGTTCCCCCCTGTGCCATTCCAACGAAGGTCGAAAACAAAACGATTACGAAAACATCGTCAAGCGAAGCCCCGGCAAGAATGAGCTGTGGAATCTGTTTATCTGTACCATAGCCCTCTTCCATGAGCGATACCATTCGCGGAACTACTACCGCGGGAGATACCGCACCAAGCACCGCGCCCATGATAGCCGCTTCAAGAACGGTAGTGTGAAGCAACATTGGCGCAAATGCAACAAACGCACCAATTTCAAATAGTGCAGGCAAAAAAGACATGAGTATTGCCGGTCTGCCTACTTTTTTCAGATCGGAAACATTAAGTGAAAGACCTGCTTTGATAAGAATAATGATCAACGCTATCTGCCGCAGTTCCGTTGAAACACCAAGAATTGTCGGATCAAGAAAATCAAGAATATACGGTCCCAACACAATACCGGTGATAAGCATTCCGATAATGCGCGGAAGCCGTATTTTCCGACAAATAAACGCCATAGCAAGACCAATGAGAAAAATAAGCGCAAGTGAAATTAACATTAGAATCCTCCAAAAAACGCAAAAAGCCGATGACTTCTGCGTGTAATAATTGCAGAAGTCATCAGCTCGAAAGCAGTTCAGGTTTCCCTCGGGAGAACTTCATTCCCTTAACTGATATTATACTTGATTTTGCATAAAGTCAATACGGTCCCGACAAAGCCCGATTTATCAAACTCGCACATAATGAAGCATTTCGTATGCCGGGTTTTTGACATGAATCAGGTTTAATGCCACGCAAAGGTCACAAGGCCGTACACGTAAAGGACCACGATAATGACCGGTACGATATAAAAGACCGGACGCATCCATTTTTTGATTTTAAGACCTTTACCGGTATTGGCTTCCGCGATGAAGTTATCCCAACCCCAACCGAACTTGTAGGTACAGAACAGGGTGATGGCCAGCGAACCGAGCGGCAGCAGATTGGTGGAAACGATGAAATCCCAGAAATCCAGGAATGCCGAACCGTCGGCAAACGGCTGGAACTTGATGACACTGTAACCGAGTGCGGTAGTCAGTGCCAGTCCGAAAATGCAGACGCCGCAGACCAAACAGCCGACCGGACGACTCCATCCGGTGAGTTCGCGTACCATGGCAAGGATGTTTTCGCAGACCGCCAGCACGGTGGAAAGTGCGGCGAAAACCATGAACAGGAAGAAGAACGTACCGACCCAACGACCGGCAGCGCCCATTTTGTTAAACACGGTCGCCATGGTGTTGAACAGCAGGCCGGGGCCGCCGTCAACAGCAAGTCCGTTGCTGGTGCAGGCCGGGAAAATGATCATGCCCGCCATCAGCGCGACAAAGGTATCCAACGCGATGATATTGACCGATTCGCCCATCAAAGAACGTTCCTTATTGATATACGAACCGAAGATCGCCATAGAGCCGATTCCCAAGCTCAATGTAAAGAACGCCTGATTCATTGCGGCAACGATGACTTCCAGATTGATCTTGCCGAAATCGGGCAGCAGATAGAACTTATAGCCCTCTTTCGCACCAGGCAGCGTTGCGCAGTAAACGGCCAGACCGACCATCAGCGCCAGCAGAATGACCATCATATACTTGGTGATGCGTTCCAGACCCTTTTGCAGATCGAAACACAAAATTCCGAAGCCGAGTATGACAATGACCGCAAGGAAAATGACGTTGATCGGTGCGTTCGTGATCATGTTGACAAACGGGTTTTGAGTGACCTCCCCCGTTGCCGCGTCGGTCAGAACGACAAGGTCTTTACAGTCACCGATCAAAAACTTGCAGAAGTAATACAAAATCCAACCCGAAACGACGGTGTAGAACGACATCAGTGCCGTATTACCGAGCAGAGCCACACCCGAATATACACCCCATTTTTGTTTCGGACCCTGTAATTTTTGGAACATTTTGACCGGGCTGGCCTGCGAGGCACGGCCCATGGCAAATTCCATGATCATTACCGGAAGTCCCAAAACCAGCAGGCAGATCAGATAAACCAAAACGAATCCGCCGCCGCCGTTGGCCCCGGTCATTGTCGGGAATTTCCAGACGTTTCCGCATCCGATGGCGCATCCGGCAGACAGCAGGATAAAGCCAAGACGGGAACCCAGTCTTTCACGATTGTTTTCCATAAATGAACCTCCAATATGTTTTTGCTGCATAGCATTCTTGATTATATACCAATATTCGGCAAAAATCAAGTTTTTCATATAAAAAAGAGGCGGACCTTTCCGCCTCTTTCATAAACATTTTATATATACCATTCCGCCGGATAGACAAGAAACTCCGCTTCACGCAATTCGTCCACCGTCACAAGACCGGCCGGCGCGCACAAAACCGACGGGATCCGATTGACGACCGTTGCGCAGGTATGCTCGACTGTTGCCGGTTTTACCACACGGAATTCGGTGTCAGGTTCGCCGATGATCTTCCAGTCGCACAGATCGCCGTCATCCGGGCCGTATACTTTGCCGATACATTGCGTTTCCAGCGTGATGCCCTGCATCGTTTCCGTCGTGACGACCGCCGCCATGCCAATACAGTTGCCGGGCTCGATCCATGCGCCGAGCGTTTTTGAAAAAATACGTTTGTTGTGAAAATACGGCACACATTTCTGGCTTTGCCGGCAGACCGTCAGTCCCAGTTTGGAAGCAAGCGCTTCGTTGGAATTCCAGACGTAGGACGGCTCTGGCGTTTCGGGATGCGCGACACGTTCTTCAAATTCTTCCGCGGTCAGACCGACACCGTGTGCTTTTGCCAAAGCCATTCCGTAATCTTCCACGTTATAGGACACGGCGCCTTCAATTTTGCGGATCTGGTGACAGCCGCCCGCGACCAGTCCGACCATATTCACCCAGAAAATATCTTCCATTCCGCTTCCGACAAAGGTGCATCCGTTTTTTCGGGCGACCGCGTCCAGCCGGTTTGCCGAAACGGGATCGGTCGTGCGGCAGTCGGTCGCTTCCTCGCAGGTGGTGATCACGCTGATCCCGCGGGAAAGACACTGTTCAAAGGCATCATAGCATTCCACGACCAGACTGAACAGTGTAACAACGGCAATATCGGCATCAGTCTCATCCAGAACGTTTTCCGCGTCCGAACGGATCAGAATGCCCGTTTTATAACCCAGTTGGGCATAATCACCGATGTCTTTTCCGATCTTTTCGGGGTCGGTATCGATTGCCCCGACGATCTCGATCCCCTTTTCGGTCAGATAACGCAGGATATATCTGCTCATTTTCCCGCAACCGTATTGCACCGCTTTGATTCTTCGCATAATCATTCCTCTTTCCGAAGTTTTTACTATTATTACACGAATCTGCACAATTATGACGCCGCCCTTTACTTTTGAAGCATGATATGGTATATTGATAAAAAAACAGCGTAAGGAGAACGTCAAATGAAACTCGGATTAGTGGTCGCGATCGAAATGGATTCGGTTTTCGCGCATTACAAAAACATTGAACAGTTGGATGCCCCGAAAGGGTTTCAGGTCTACCGCACCCAAAGCGGAGCCAATGAATTATACATCATTCATACCGGTATGGGCACCATTGCCGCCGCCGGCGGGACGCAGTATCTGATCACGCGGTTCGGCGTGGAACGGATCGTCAATTTCGGTGTGGTCGGCGGACTGACCGCGGAAATGGGCAAGCAAAAGGTTTGCGTGGTCGATCGGGTCGTTCATTACAAGTATGACTGTTCGGAATTTTTACCGTTAAAAATCGGTCAGGTCGCCGAGCATGAATCGGTCTACCTGCCCACCGCGCCCGATCTGGTCGAGCACGCCGTCCATGAGAATGGCGGTCTTAAAAAAGTGACCTGCTGTTCCGGGGATAAATTCGTCGGCACAGCTGAAGAAAAGGAAAAGATCCATCTGGATTTTGACGGCGACGTCTGCGACATGGAATCGGCGGGGATCGTGCTGACCTGCGAAGCCAACGATATTCCCTGCCTGCTGCTGAAAGCCGTTTCGGACGGACTTGCCGGCGGCGCAAAAGAGTTTTTTGAAGAACTGAACGACGCGAGTCTGCTGTGCCTGCAAGTCGCCGATCAGGTCATGAACACGTTATGATCAACGGCGTTTTTGTCCGTAACTGATCACAAAAAACAAAAGGACTGTCACAAATGGTTTATCCATTCGTAACAGTCCCTTTTTTGTTGTTTCAATTATTCGGCAACGACCTTTTCAACCACGACTTCATCCGCGTTTGTACCCGTTTCCTGATGACGGAAGAAAGCGAAGTATACGATTACACCGATCACGACCAGCGCATAGGCGGTCAACGTGATATACAGACCGTTCGCGCTGAATGCGCGTTTTCCGTTATCACCGGTCGGCATGATAAGATCAAACAGACCGAAGACCTCGACCACAAGGATCAGCAGCGGCGTGATGTATTTGACCATTACGGCAAACACTTTGCCGAACCAACCCATTTTGGTGCCGCCTGCTTCGATTTCCTCCACCGCTTTTTTGCCGCCGACGATCCAGCCGACGCAAATACAGCCGAGGAACGCGCAGACCGGCATGAGGACCGTATTGGTAATAATATCGAACAGATCCAACAGATCCTGACCGAAAACGGTGAAGGAATTATTGCCCTGCAATACCATACCCAGCGAAATACCGATCGGAACGGAAACCAAGAAACATATTGCCGCAACCACAACCGTGGATTTTTTACGGTCAACATGAAATTTCTGAATCACGAACTGCGTTGCCACTTCCAGCAAAGAAATGACCGAAGTCAGCGCCGCAATAACGACCATGCCGAAGAAGAGCAGCGAAACGACCTGCCCGATCACGCCCATTTCCTCGAAGACCAGCGGCAGCGTGGTAAACATCAATGTAATACCGCCCATTCCCAATTCTTCCACCGGGACGCCCTGAATAGCGGCGTAATGGTAGATCGACGGGAAGATCGCCAGACCGGCAAGCAGCGCGACCAGCGTATCAAAGATACAGATCATTGCGGTGGACTTGACCAGATTGATCTCCTTACCGGCGTAGGAGCCGTAAGTGACCATGATACCCATACCGAGTGACAGCGAATAGAACGCCTGACCGAGCGCCGCCAAAAGCGCTTTGCCGTTAATTGCGGAAAAGTCCGGATGCAGATAAAAATCCAAACCGTCCGAAACACCTTTACCCAGCGTCAGCGCGTAAACAACGATCGCGACAAGGATCAGGAACAACGCCGGCATCAGCACCTTGGATGCTTTTTCGATACCGTCTTTAACACCACCCATGATAACGACCATGGCCAGAACGATAAAGATCGCGGTCATAAGAATAACGTCGCCCTTATTCCCGGCAAATTCGGTGAAATTACCGGCATTTCCGACAAACGAATTCAATGTAAATTTGACGGTATAGCCGCCCAGAACAGAATAATAACAGGCAATGAACGCCGGGATCATGATAGCGATCAGACCGACCCAACCCATATTTTTATTGATCGCTTTATAAGCCGTTACCGGATTGGCCTGAACGCGCTTTCCGATAAAGATTTCCGCGACCATGGTCACAATGCCCATGAGCAGAACACTGGCGATATAAACCAATACAAACGCCGCGCCGCCGTTGGCACCCGTTTTTGCCGGAAATCCCCAAAGGTTTCCCAAACCGACTGCGGAACCTGCCGCCGCAAGGACAAAACCGATGCCGCTGGCAAATCCGACCTTTTTCTTTTCCATGATTTTACCTCCTGAATTTTCAGTAACAGCAACATTATAGCATAACAGCAGAATAATTACAACAACATTTTTCCAACGACCGGATCCGGTTCTGTATGTGTTACAATGATGTGTGACAAAGAATAAAAAAAGGATAGCGAATAGAGCGAACCTGTGTTAAGGTAGAGTTGTCGAGACAAAACCGAAAGGCAGGTCACCCTATTCGCTATGAATAAGATAACACAAGATATGC
>JAZRWX010000121.1:0-2217 GCA_045599905.1 Acutalibacteraceae bacterium | reverse complement strand
AGATGTTTTCACCGCCGCGGATGATCATATCTTTCAGCCGTCCCGTAATGCGGTAGTTGCCGTCCGCGGTGCGGCAGGCAAGGTCGCCGGTGTGCAACCAGCCGTCGGCGTCGATGGCGCTTGCCGTGGCTTTGGGCATTTTATAGTACCCTTTCATAATGTTGTATCCGCGCGCGGCAAATTCGCCCGTGACCTCGTCGGGGCAGTCTTCGCCCGTTTCGGGGTCCACGATCTTGCATTCGATCTCGGGCAGGGGTCTGCCGACCGTGCCGACACGGACTTCGATCGAATCGTCGGTCGAACTCATGGTGCATCCGGGCGATGCCTCGGTCTGACCGTAAACGATGGTGATCTCGCGCATATTCATTTTTTCGACCACGTCACGCATGGCGGAAATGGGGCAGGGACTGCCTGCCATAATGCCGGTGCGCATATACGAAAAGTCGGTTTTTTGGAAATCGGGATGTTCCAGCAGGGCAATGAACATGGTCGGCACGCCGTGGAACGCGGTAATGTGTTCGTTATGGATGCACGCCAGCGCCGGTTTCGGGGAGAAATAGGGCAGCGGCAGCAGCGTTCCGCCGTGGGTCATGGGCGCCGTCATGGCAAGCACCATGCCGAAGCAGTGGAACATCGGCACCTGAACCATCATGCGGTCGGCTGTCGAAAGATCCATACGGTCGCCAATGCATTTGCCGTTGTTGACGATGTTGTGGTGGGTCAGCATGACGCCTTTGGGGAAGCCGGTCGTGCCGGAGGTGTACTGCATATTGCAGACGTCGTCCTTATCGACCGCCGCCGCCATTTTTTTGATCACGCTCATCGGTACCAGCGCCGCGTAATCCAGCGTTTCATTCCATTCGGGACAGCCCTTCTGACGGAAACCGACCGTAATGACGTTCCGCAAAAACGGCAGACGCTTGGCGTGCAGCGGTTTGCCGGGCGTCAGACTGTTCAGTTCGGGGCAGAGTTCGGCAATGATGTCGCCGTAGCGGCTGTCCTTGCCGCCTTCGGTTAGAATAATGGTGTGGGTATCGGACTGTTTCAGCAGATACTCCACCTCGTGGATCTTATAAGCGGTATTGACCGTGACCAGTACGGCGCCGATCTTGACGGTCGCCCAGAACGCGATATACCACTGCGGCACGTTGGAAGCCCATACGGCAACGTGACTGCCGGCGTGAACGCCCATGGCGACCAGCACCCGGGCAAACTGATCTACGTCGTCGCGGAATTCGGAATAGGTACGGGTATAATCCAGCGTGGTGTATTTGAAAGCGTACTGATCGGGGAATTCCTCGACCATGCGGTCAAGCACCTGCCCGAACGTGCAGTCGATCAGCAGATCTTTTTTCCAGACGAATTTTCCGGTATGGGCGCGGTTGTAGTACAGCGACGGCGCGCCGCGCGAAATATCGCCGAACGGGCGCATATAACCGGCAAACTGGGCGAAAATGATCTCCATATCGTCCAGTTCCGGGCACCATGCCGGATCCCACTCCAACGCGATGAATCCGTCATAATTGACCGAACGCAGCGCCGACATCATATCGTCGAGCGGCAGTTCCCCTTCACCCAGCAGGCAGAACTCGTGACCGTTTTCGGCGGCACGGGCATCCTTGATATGCACATGGCGGACGTATGCGCCGAGATTGGTGATGGTTTCCTGCGCGTCTTCCCCGTGCAGGAAATAGGGCGAATAGAAATCCCACAGCGCACCGAGATGATCGCTGGCAAAATGGTTCAACACCTCCCGCAAAGCGGCGGTATCACAGAACATTCCCGTCGTTTCGATCAGCAGGGTGATTTTCAGTTTTTCCGCGTGCGGAAGCATGACCGAAAGGTTGCGGATCACGTCTTCCGGCGAAGCGCCGGCGTTGTTGGCACGCACCCGGATAAACGAGATATGCAGGTGGGAAGCAATGTCGAAACAGCGGGCGACTTCGTCAAAAATGGCGTCGTCGGTCAGATCGCAGATCGTATCGACGCAGGGCAGGGAAAGCCCCTGCTCGGTCACACGGCGCGCGGTCACGGCGGCGGTATAGTTATAAAACGCGCCGCTTTTTTCGGCAAACAGTTCACCGCGGGTGTTATGCAGTTCGATCCCCGCGATTTTCAGATCTTTGGCGACCCGGCAGAAATCGTCGAACGAATAGCCGTGCCACCCTTTGGTGGAAATGCAAAGTTTCATGGCGTGCCTTACGCCTCCTCGTAAAC
>JAZRWX010000120.1:0-5656 GCA_045599905.1 Acutalibacteraceae bacterium | reverse complement strand
ATTATAAAACTATGTAACGGGTGAATTTATTTCGCCCGTTATTTTTTATGACGCATCTTTTAATTTATTTTCATTTGCCACGGTTTGCGCTGTTTCAAGCATATTTTCTGCAAATATGGCATAACCGGTGGTGGGGTCATCAACCAAAACGTGCGTAATTGCCCCAATTAGCTTGCCGTTCTGTATTAATGGTGAGCCACTCATTCCCTGCACGATGCCGCCCGTTTTTTTCAGCAGCTCCGGGTCTGTGACGGTCACGGTCATATTCCGGGTGGCGCTGCGGTAGTCGGCACTGCGCTTTTTAACGGTGCAGCGGTACAGTTTCGGTGTATCGCCGTCAACGGTGCAGAGGATCTGCGCTTTGCCGTTACGCACTTCCTGCTTCAACGCCACTTCAGTCAAGGTGCTTAACGGAATATTTCCTTCGGGTGTGCCGAAAATGCCGCTGTCGGAATTGGCGGTAATGGAGGCCAACGTTTCGTTGCCTAAATTGCCTTTCAGCTCGCCGGGTTCGCCGTTTTTCCCTTTGCGCACGCCGACGATTTTCGCCGTGACCATTTCGCCCGAATCGACCGTCATCAGCGTGCCGGTATCGTCGTCGCAGATGCCGTGCCCCAGTCCGCAGACCGTTTTGCCGGACGGGCTGTAAAAGGTCAGTGTGCCGATGCCGGCGGTACTGTCACGTACCCATAGACCGATGCAGTAGGCGCTTTTCTCCTGCGAAAAAGCCGGCGTTACGGTGCGGTATTGCTTTTTCCCGCCGCGCAGTATTTCCAGGCGGATGGGTTTTCCGCCGCTGTCCGCGACGATGGCGGAAAGGTCTTCGTTGCAGTTGATCGGGGCGCCGTTTGCGGTGCGGATATAATCCCCCGTGCGCAGACCTGCCGATTTTGCCGGACTGCATTTGCCGTCGGCGGTCTCGACCGATCCCAGCTCGATCACCAGTACCCCTTCGGTGTAAAGTTTGATGCCGAACGGCTGTCCCAGAACGGCAACGTACATTTCATCGACCACTTCGACCCGAACGCTGGAAAAGGGGATAATGCCGAACATTTTCAAATCTACGTCAAAAGCGGAACCGCTGCTGCCGCCGGTTTGCGCCTGCGATAAAACCGAGCCGCCCGATTCCGCGGTAACGGGGACGGGTGTGTTCAGCTCCGGCAGTTTGCCCCGTTCGATCTTGTAATTTTTGCCGACGGTACTGTCAAGATAACCGATCATGGAAAATATGGCGATATCCAGCGCGAAAACGGTTATAAACAGTATTTTTACGGCTGTTTTCAGTTTTTTCATGCGTATCACTTCCGGGATTATTTTGCCCGGCGCGGCAATGAAAAAACAGCAAAAAAATTTCCTGCCGCTTTCCTCGAAAAATAATATACCGTTATAGGATATTGCTGCTTTTTTAAGTATAAAATAATTGACAAAGACAGTTTTCTATTTTATAATTATAAGATAAAATGGTATAAATAGCAGATACCGCCCACTCCGGCGGTGCTTCAATTTTCTGTGTAAGGAGGAATCGTTTTGGAAGAGAAAATTTTGGAACTGATCGAGGGGAAAAAATTCGGGTTATTAAAAGAACTGCTTTCCGAAATGGAACCTGCCGATATCGCGCAGATTTTTGAAGAGGTGGAAGAACGGGAACTGCCCGTTCTGTTCCGCATTCTGCCCAAAGAACTGGCGGCGGAAGTATTCGTTGAAATGGACAGCGATATGCAGCAGCTGCTGATCGAAGCATTCAGCGATACTGAACTGCGAAACGTCATGGACGAACTGTTCATGGACGATACGGTCGATATCATCGATGAAATGCCCGCCACGGTGGCAAAGCGTATTTTACGGCAGACCGACGCGAAGACGCGAAAGGTCATCAACCAACTGCTGGCTTATCCGGATGACAGCGCCGGCAGCATCATGACGACCGAGTATATCGACCTGAAAAAGAGTATGACGGTGGACGAGGCGTTCGACCGCATCCGCAAGATCGGGTTTGATACTGAAACGATTTACGCCTGCTACGTGACCGACCGCAGCCGCCGGCTGATCGGGGTGGTCTCGGTCAAAGACCTGCTTCTGAATCCCAAAGAGCGTGTGATCGATGATATCATGGACGAAAACGTCCTGTTTGCCAATACGCTGGACGATCAGGAAGAGGTCGCCGGTATGTTTGAAAAGTACGACGTGCTGGCATTGCCCGTGGTCGATAAGGAACAGCGCCTGGTCGGCATCGTCACGGTCGACGACGCGATCGACGTCATGCAGGAAGAGGTCACGGAAGATATCGAAAAGATGGCGGCGATCCTGCCGACCGATCACAGTTATTTCAAAACCGGTGTGTTTGAAACCTTCCGCGCCCGTATCCCGTGGCTGCTTTTGCTGATGGTCTCCGCCACCTTTACCGGCGCTATTATTTCGGGGTTTGAGGAAAAACTGACCAAGATCGCCATTCTGATCGCCTTTATTCCGATGCTGATGGATACCGGCGGAAACTCGGGCGGTCAGTCTTCGGTGACCGTCATCCGTGCCATTTCGCTGGGGGATATTGAGTTCGGCGATATTTTCCGCGTGGTATGGAAAGAATTACGGGTTTCGCTGATCTGTGCCGGAACGCTTGCGGTCGTGAACGCGGTCAAGCTGTATCTGGTGGATTATCTGCTGTTGAACTCCTTTAACGGTATGCAGTTTGGGCAGGCCATGCTGGTGGTCGCCACGGTTTGTGTAACGCTGTTCTTTACGGTCGTCGTCGCGAAACTGGTCGGCTGTTTATTGCCGATTTTGGCGAAAAAGATCGGGTTTGACCCGGCGGTCATGGCAAGTCCGTTTATCACAACGATCGTGGACGCTATTTCACTGTTGATCTACATTGCGGTCGCCGGGGTGTTCTTGGGTGCGTTTATGTGATGAAAGTTTTATTTGAAGATTCGCAGATCATCGTCGCGATCAAACCGCAGGGCATTCTTTCACAAAGGGATGCCAGGGGACGGGAAAGCATGGTGGAACTGCTGACCGCGTCGGTCGGCTCGCCGGTTTACCCGGTTCATCGGCTGGACCGCACAACGCTTGGTATTATGGTTTATGCTAAAACACCGTCCGCCGCGGCGGAACTTTCCAGACAGATCGCGTCCGGTCAGATGACGAAAAAATATATCGCCACGGTACACGGAACGGCCACGCCGCCGGCAGGGGACATGACGGACCTGCTGTATTTTGACCGCCGAAAGAACAAATCCTTTGTTGTTCGACGGGAACGCGCCGGGGTCAAAAAAGCGGTTCTGCATTATGAAACGCTGACGGCTTCGTCTGATTTTTCGGTGCTGGAAATCACGCTTGAAACCGGACGGACGCACCAGATTCGTGTGCAGTGCGCCTCCCGCGGGATGCCGCTTTTGGGGGATCGCCGCTACGGCGCGAAGGATGATTTTCCGGAAATCGCGCTTTGCGCGCACACCCTTTCTTTCCGTCATCCGCAAACCGCCGAAAATCTGACGTTTCAAATGGACGGAACGGATGAATTTGAAGAATTCCGCAAGCAGTTTTCTGTTATAAAAGAATAAAAATTCCCGATGGATCTCCATCGGGAATTTTTTTATAAATGAAATATATTCCGCAGAATACCGAACGCGATCAGAATGACCACAAAAATGATCTGAACGACCGTTTCAGCTTTGACCGCACGGTATTTTCCGTAACGGACATAGCAGTAGGTGTATCTGGCGAAAAAGACCAGTAACAACGGCAGCATACAAAATATAACCGGATTATAGTAAAATGCCGTTGAAAAATCGAACCGCATTAAGTGTAAGCACATTCTGCTGACACCGCATCCCGGACATTTCAATCCTGTTATCAGATGAAACACGCAGGGAATGGTCCATCCGGTTTTTGAAGTAAAAACGGCATAGGAAAATCCGATGATCAGTACCAGTACAACCGTCCGTACAGCCTTTGCCAGACGGGCCTTCATATCAGAGGGAAGCAACTTTGTTCAGATCGTTCTGAATCAGGCAGTAAACAACGATGCCCAAACTGAAAATGGCAAGAAGCAGATATAAAATGGAGGAACTGCCGGGCGCTTCACCGACCATGGCCTTGATTTTTTCGGATTTTTCACCGGCTTTGTACAGCCAGAACCAGCTATAAATTCCGCAGGTGATGATCGAAAGCAGCAGTACCATGCCGGCGCCCTGATCGCCGGGTTGCGGAACGGCGGTGTTCAGGTCGTTGACCAGACAAAAATACCAGTAAAGACCGTAGATTCCGCAGGTGATGATCGAAAGAATAATGCAGGTGACGATTTCCCGTTTCTTGATCGGGAAAGTGACAGTTCCCACCGCCGGAGCGGGCTGTGCCTGTTGCGTGTTGTTTACAGCTTTTCCGCATTGAGGACAGACGTTTGCGCTGTCGTCTATCGGTGCGCCGCAGTTTTGACAAAAAGCCATGATTTTTTCCTCCTGAAATTAATAAGTACAGTAAAATAATATTACTGGGTATATTATAACATGAAGGTCGAACGGTGTCAATAAAATATGAATGATTTGTTAAAGGTCAGAGAAAGTCAAAAAATTTTTCAAAAAATGCTTGACATTTGAAAAAAATTGGTTATAATAGAAAAAGTCAGGGAAAGACAAATTGACTGAACGGAGGTTCGCCCATGCCGGAAGAAACCAAACAGGAACCGCAGCAAACCGCGGAACCGAAGCCGGAAGGCAAGGAAAAAAAGGAAAAGAAAAAATCCAAAAAAGATGAAGAACTGCTTCGCCTGCAAAAGGAATTGGACGAAAAAAACGACCTGCTTTTACGCACGGCGGCGGAATTTGACAATTACCGCAAACGTACCGAACGTGAAAAATTAAGCGTGGCGGAAATCGCCAAATCGGACGTGATCAAAAAACTGCTTCCGATCATGGATAATATCGATCGCGCCGCGGCGGTAGATCCTGACAGCGAAGATTATCGCAAAGGGATTGAAATGATTGTCAAACAGTTTAACGGACTGGTCGGACAGTTTGGTCTTACAGAGGTGGCCGTTGCCGGCGAGCCGTTCGATCCGAACCTGCACGAAGCGGTCCTGCACGTAGAGGATGAAACGCTTGGCGAAAACGTGATCGCCGAGGTTTTGCAAAAAGGTTATAAATTAGGGGATACGGTCGTTCGCCCCGCCATGGTCAAAGTGGCAAATTAACGCCGGAAAAAAGTATTTTAAGTTTTTTAGGAGGATATTTATCATGGGAAAAATTATTGGTATTGACTTGGGAACAACAAACTCCTGCGTTGCTGTTATGGAAGGCGGCGAGCCGGTCGTTATCGCCAACGCGGAAGGTTCCAGAACCACACCGTCTGTCGTCGCGTTCTCCAAAACGGGTGAACGCCTGGTCGGACAGGTCGCCAAGCGTCAGGCAATCACCATTCCGGACCGTACCGTCAGCTCAATCAAGCGTGACATGGGCACCAGCAACACCGTCATGATTGACGATAAGGCCTACACGCCGCAGGAAATTTCGGCAATCATTTTGCAGAAACTGAAAACCGACGCGGAAAGCTATCTGGGTCAGACCGTTACCGAAGCGGTCATCACCGTTCCGGCTTACTTCTCTGACTCCCAGCGTCAGGCAACCAAGGACGCAGGCCGCATCGCAGGTCTGGACGTAAAGCG
>JAZRWX010000119.1:0-14689 GCA_045599905.1 Acutalibacteraceae bacterium | reverse complement strand
GGCGGACGATCACGTCAAGTCCATTCTGGCGCAGGGCATTGAACACGTGACGGAGGAATGACCGTGAACGAACATAAAAAAGAGATCGGCCGGCTGGCGCTTTCCGCCATTCTGCTGGGCGCCGCCATGACCGTTACCCGTTTGATAACATTGCCGGTATGGGCCGTTATCGTTCTGTTTGCCGTCCCATACCTGATCGCCGGATATGAAGTTCTTGCCGAAACCGCGGAAAACATTCTGCATTTTGAATTTTTCGACGAAGCGTTTTTGATGACCGTGGCAACGGTCGGGGCGTTTTGTATCGGGGAATACCCCGAAGCGGTATTTGTTATGCTGTTGTTCGGGGTCGGTGAACTGTTTGAGGATATTTCGACCGACAAAAGCCGGGATTCCATTGCCGGACTGATGAATATCCGTCCCGACAAAGCCACCCTTGAAACGCCCGATGGCACGCGTGACGTTTCGCCGGACGCCGTCGCGGTCGGTGCGGTGATCGTGGTCAAAGCCGGAGAACGTATTCCGCTGGACGGGATCGTGCTTTCGGGTGAAAGCACCCTGGACACGGCGGCATTGACGGGGGAATCGGTACCCGTTCCGGTCAGTGCCGGCAGCAGCGCGGCAAGCGGCTGCGTCAATTTGTCGGGCGTCCTGCGGATCCGGGTCACCGGCGTTTACGCCGAATCGACGGCGGCAAAGATTCTGGAACTGGTCGAACACGCCGCCGAAAACAAATCCGTGCCCGAACGCTTTATGACGCGTTTCGCGAAATATTATACCCCGTGTGTGGTCGTGCTGGCAGTCCTGCTGGCGGTGATCCCCGGGATCGTGACCGGACAGTGGGCGGAGTGGATCCGCCGCGCGCTGATGTGCCTGGTCGCTTCCTGCCCCTGCGCGCTGGTCGTTTCCATTCCGCTGTCCTACTTCTGCGGTATGGGCGGCGCTTCCAAAAAAGGGATCCTGATCAAGGGCGCCGCGGCGCTGGAAAGTCTTTCGGAAACCGGCACGGTCGTTTTCGACAAAACGGGAACGCTGACCCACGGGGATTTCCGTGTTTCGGCGGTACATCCTCACGAGACCGATGAAGCCGCGCTGTTGGAGATTGCCGCCGTGGCAGAATGCAAGAGTAATCACCCCATTGCGCTTTCACTGAAAAACGCCTACCGCAAAGCCATTGACGAAAGCCGCCTGCAAAGCGTGACCGAAATTGCCGGAAACGGTATTCTGGCGGTCGTGGACGGCAAAAAAACGGCGATCGGCAACGGGAATCTGATGAAAAAGGTCGGCGTGGAGCATCGGGAATGCCACCACGAGGGAACGATCGTACACGTTGCGGTCGAAGGGGTGTATATCGGGCATATCGTTATTTCCGACACGCTGAAAGAAGGCAGTGCGCCGGCGGTCCGGGCGTTGAAAGCGCAGGGCATTCATACCGTTCTGCTGACCGGCGACCGGGAAAGCGCCGCAAGACCGTTGGCGGAAACGGTCGGCATAGACCGTTATTTTGCCGAACTGCAGCCTGCCGATAAGGTCGCGCGCCTTGAAGAACTGCTTTCCCCCGGTCATACGACCGTTTTTGTCGGCGACGGGATCAACGACGCGCCGGTGCTGACACGGGCGGATATCGGTGTGGCGATGGGCGCGCTGGGCAGTGACGCCGCCATCGGTGCCGCCGATATCGTACTGATGGACGACGAGCCGCGCAAACTGCCGGCGGCATTGAAAATCGCGCGGAAAACCGCCGCCGTGGTACGGCAGAACATCGTTCTGACCCTTGCCGTTAAGTTTGCCGTTCTACTGCTGGCGGCTTTGGGGGTCGTGAATCTGTGGCTTGCCGTGATTGCCGACGTCGGGATGCTGATCGCCGCCATTCTAAACGCCATGCGGTGCATGAAGTTCGGATAAAGTCCGCCGCGCGGATGCTATAAAAAATATGAAAAAACCGCTGAAAGGAACGATTTTTCCTTTCGGCGGTTTTCTTTTCGTTTATGGGTTCTCTCCGGCGGTTCCGGAACAAAGTTTATACGTTGCGACTTTCGTATATTCCGCGTCCGTGCCGGGATCGACAAACAAATTTCTTTCATAAGAACAGCCGTCCTTTTGCAGACAGATCTCCAATATACAAAGATAAATTCCGATATCAATACGGTTGAAATAAGATATCGCGGCCGCCGGCATGATTCCCCGTTTGCCCGGTTTTTTATAACGAAAGACCGTCAGTTCGCCGTCCTTATTTTCCACGTACCACGGCTGGGTATTGCAGGCGCTCGGCGCAAACCGCGCGATATCCGCCGCCGGAAGAACGTCCCCCGACCAGACCTCGTCAAGCGGTTTTCTTTTCGCCTTGAACATATCTTTTCTGTACTTGGTATCATCGCTGATCTTCCGGATCGCGATCATAATGACGAAATCCAACCCGTCATGCGTCTTTTCCGTCGGCTTCCCGATGCCGTACCAAAGACTGCCGATATGATGCGCCACCAGCCACAGATCCAGCTGTTCGCCGATATAACCGGCGTTCATCAGATAATTTTCCTTTTTTTCACTGTAAATCAGAATGCAGTATTCGGCATCCCGTTTGAAATTCACCTTGTCGGCGGGAACGATCGTGATTGCGGTCCTGATATCCGGAATCAGCCGTCGGAACCCCTGATACGCCCGAGTGATTTCATCCAGTTCATTCGGTTCAATCTTTTCGTTTCCGACTCCGCGGAACAGGTGGAAAGACTTTCTTTTGAAAATCATTTCATAACCGTCAACCATTTTATTCATCATTTTTCCTCCGTTTTGTTCCGATCCGACCGACGGTGCAGCAGATCGGGGATCTGTGCGAAAATGATCGCCGCGAACACCAGCGCACAGCCGATGCCTTCACCGAGCGAAAGGGTGCGCTTTTCGGTGATGTGAAGAAGCCCGGCGACAAATCCGCCCAGCGCCGCGAAAACGCTTTCGGGACTCATGGCAAGACTGGCGACAGCCGGTTCGGCATACTGCTGACCGACAATTTGCAGCGTGTACGCCACGCCACTGGACATAATGCCGAGATAAACGATCGGCAAAGCCGCCTGCCACACGACCGACCAGTCCACCGTGTCGTGTTCAAAACAAAGCGAAAGAATGCCCGACAGTATTCCGCAGACGGCAAATTGCAGCATGGAAAGCCGCACGCCGCCGATATCGCCGACCACCCGGTCCACCGTGAGAATGTGCCAGCTGAACGCGATGGCGCAGATAAAGCACAGCAGGTCGCCGAGATACACCCCGTCAATGCCGTGACGGAAGCAAAGCAGATAAAAACCGACGACCGCGATCAGCACGGCGCCCCATACAACGGGGGATATTTTTTTGCCCAGGAAGAGAGAAAACACCGGCACCAGCACAACGTACAGCGCCGTCAGAAATCCGGCGTGCGCCTCTACGGCAATATCTTTCCCGGCAGGGTATAGTGTAATACCGAATTGTTGGAAATTGATGGCGACCGTCAGCAAAACGCCGCACAGGATACTGCCGCGCAGAACGGTTTTGCGTTTTACGGGATCTTTCGGGAAAACCGGCGCATGGGTTTTACGGTTCTGGATGCGGTAAAGCACCCACAGAAAAACAACGCTGATAAACGACCGCAGACTGTTGACCAGAAAAGACGGAACTTCGGCGGCGGCGCTTTGCGCGACGAACGCCAGCCCCCAAATGAGGGATGCCGTTCCCAGGATCAGACTGCCTTTGAGATTATTGTGCTGCATTTTCCACCTTGTCTTTCCGCATGGTCAGCGAGATCCGCTTTTTCGCGAGATCAACCGACAGTACCCAGACCTTTACGATATCGCCGACCTTCAAAACGGCACTGGGATGTTTGATAAAATGATTGGTGATCTGTGAAATATGCACCAGACCATCCTCGTGTACGCCGATATCGACAAACGCGCCGAAGTCGATGACGTTTCGCACCGTTCCGGTCAGTTCCATGCCGGGTTTCAGATCTTCCAGTGACAGAATATCGGTCCTTAACAGCGGTGCCGGCAGTTCGTCACGCGGGTCACGTCCCGGTTTTTCCAGTGCGTCCGCCATATCCAGCAGTGTCGGCAGACCGATGCCCAGTTCTTCGGCGGTCTGCTGTTCGCCGCGGGCGCTCAACCGCTCTTTCAATCCCGTTACACCGTTTTTAACGTCCTTTTCGGAAAAGTCGCACAGTTTCAGCAACCGTTCCGCGGCGGCGTAACTTTCGGGGTGAACGGCGGTGTTATCCAACGGGTTTTTTCCGTCGGCGATACGCAGAAATCCGGCGCACTGCTCAAACGCTTTCGGCCCCAGTTTCGACACCTTTTTCAACTGGGCACGGGACGTAAACACCCCGTTTTCCTCCCGGTAAGCAACGATATTTTTCGCCACGGCGCCCGACAGTCCCGCAACACGGGTCAGCAGCGGCGCCGACGCGGTATTCAGATCGACCCCGACCGCGTTCACGCAGTCTTCGACCACCCCGTCCAACGCGGCGGAAAGACGCGCAGGCGGCATATCATGCTGATACTGTCCGACCCCGATCGCTTTCGGATCGATCTTGACCAGTTCCGCCAGCGGATCCTGCAAACGGCGCGCGATCGACACCGCGCTGCGCAGGGAAACGTCATAATCCGGGAATTCTTCCGCCGCTAATTTCGAGGCGGAATAGACACTTGCCCCGGCTTCGCTGACGACCATATAGGAAAGTCCGTCATCCAGTTCTTTGATCACGTCGGCGGCAAACACCTCGGTTTCATGGCTTGCCGTTCCGTTGCCGATGGCGAATATCCGCACGTGGTGTTTCTGCACCAGTCGTTTGATGATGGTCTTGGCTTCCTCGACCCGTTTGAACTGCGGAACGGGGAAAATCACCCCCGTGTCCAGCACCTTGCCGGTGCCGTCCACGACAGCCACCTTACAGCCGGTACGGTAACCGGGGTCCAGACCGATGGTCACCTGTCCGCGGACGGGCGGCTGCATCAGCAGTTGTTTCAGGTTGCCCGAAAAGACGGTGATCGCCGATTCACCGGCACGGTCGGTCAGTTCGTTGCGCACTTCCCGTTCAATGGACGGAAAAATCAGGCGGGTATAGGCATCCTCTGCCGCCGCGCGTACCGTTTCGGTGCAGGGCGTTCCCTCTTTGATATGATTTTTGGCGATGATAAAGCGTGCCTTATCCCGATCGAAATCGACCGAAACCTTTAACATATCTTCCTTTTCACCGCGGTTGATCGCCAAAATACGGTGATTGGCGATTTTGGAAAGCGGTTCGGAATAATCGGCGTACATTTCATAAACCCCGACGTCCTCCCCCGCCGCTTTACTGGTCAGCATTCCGTGCGCCATACAGACAAAGCGCATCCGCTTGCGGACGTCGGCATCATCCGAAATACGCTCGGCAATAATATCCATCGCGCCCTGCAAAGCGTCTTCGACCGTTTCGACGCCCAGTTCCGGGTTTACATAATCCTTTGCCATGACTTCCGGGAAATCGCTGTCGGGTTCCTGTGCGTAGATCTGCTCCGCCAACGGTTCCAACCCTTTTTCCTTTGCCACGCCGGCACGGGTCTTGCGTTTTTTCTTATACGGACGGTAAAGATCGTCCAGTTCGGTCATGGTCGCCGCCGCGTCCAGCGCCGCCGACAGTTCTTCGGTCAGCGCCCCCTGCTCTTCAATAGCGGTACGGTATTTTTCACGCGTTTCATCCAGATTGCGCAGGTATTCCAGCCGATCCGCCAGCGAACGCAGTAACTGATCGTCTAAACTGCCGGTCGCTTCCTTTCGGTAACGGGCGATGAACGGCACGGTATTGCCGCCGTCCAGCAGTTCGACTGTATGTTCCACCTGCCAGCGCTGTAACTTGAATTCCTTTGTCAGTACTTCGATAATATCCATTTATTTCACTCCGAAATTATTTTTTCACATATTCACGCATAAAATCACGCAAAGCCGAAACGGTCTTCTGCGGATCGATCTCGTTCTGCGGATAGCCGTTTTTCATGGCTTCTTCCAGTTTATCAACGACCTTTACCGCATCGGCCTGCGGCACTTCAAAAAAGCGGTCACTGATGCCGGCGTCCCGCGCGAAAAACAACTGTTTGTCATTCCAAACCAGTTCCACGGTGGGGATTCCGTACGTATACGCCGGAATAACGGTATGCAGGCGGCTGCCGATGATCCCCTCAAACAGATTGAAAGAATCCAGCAGTTGATGGATACTGCGCGGATTCGGCAACAGTTTGGCGCCGGAATCTTCGCTTTTTCCGACCCGTTTGAGCAATTTTCGCCCGAACGCCTGATCCGCCGGCAGTCCGTTGCTGAAAATCTGCCAGTCATAGCCGCGCCGTTCGACCTCGGCAATGATGGCCGCCCACACGTCCAGCAGATCCTTTTCGGTCAGACCCGGATTGCGCTGTAAAAACCATTCGGGTTTTCCCGTTCCGATGCCGATCGTTTTCGGTTGAGAGAGCGTACCCATCGGGAAATAGGTTTTGGTCATGCAGGTCGGGCAGGGCACTTTTTGCACCGAAACAGCCGGATTTTCACGGTAATGCCGGATGAAAAATTCAGGATCGTCCCGAACGGTGACCGCCTTGACGCAGGGCAGATTCAGCGCGTGGATCAGCGCGCCGCATTCCGGATCATCCGGCGTAAAGCCCTCCACGCCGACCGCGCTGAACATTACGGGAATCCCGAATTTCTGCGCCTGCTCAACATAAATTTGAATCAGATACCCCAGTCCCAGCGGATGGCCGCTTTTAATAATGCCGCCGCCGACAAAAAGGACCGCCGCCGTATCTTCGGTGATACAGTTTTCCGCCGCTTCCCGCGCGCTGGAAAGAATGACCGAACGCCGTTTTTCCTTCAATTCCAGTTCGTGCCGCTCTTCCTCTTCACGTTCTTGCTGGGCCGCCGCTTCCCGTTCGGCGTTAATGCGCGCAACCGTTTCCGGCCGGGCATCCAGCTTTGCGTAATGGTTCGGGAACCGTTCGCGGCGTTTCTGCTCCTTGATTTCTTCCGGCGACGGATATTTTGCTTTCAGTTCTTTTTCCACCTGCAAACGGATCTTCCGTTCCTGTTCCGACTGCGGCAGTTCTTTGATATACTGATAATATGCTTTTCCCAGCATATCACACGAAATCTGACGGAGTTCTTCCAGACCGAGTTCTTCACAGATCCGCGAAAGCATGGACGCGGTACATCGGTACACCAGACGATCCCCCAAATTCGCGGTCGATTGCAGTCCGATCAATACAATATTTTTCACAAAGAACCCTCCCGTCGTATCATTCCTTTTATTTATAGAAAATTGTACCATATTTTTCAGTTTTTTTCAATATTCTTTCCGGTTTCGCTGTTGCTTTTTTTCAATATTTTGGTATAATATAAGGTATATTGGAGTTTTATTTGTTTTCGGAGGAACATTATGCTGGAATTACGGAACGTGTCGTTTACGGTCGAAAACGAAAACGGCAGCGGAAAGGTTGAAATTCTGAAAAATATTTCGCTTACGTTTGAAGACGGTTTTGTCGCGATCACCGGTCCGAACGGCGGCGGAAAATCCACGCTGGCGAAGATCATTGCCGGCGTGTACAAGCCGACCGGCGGACAGATCCTGCTGGACGGTGAAGATATTACCGATCTTTCGGTGACCGACCGTGCGCGTGCCGGCATCAGTTTTGCGTTTCAGCAGCCGGTGCGCTTCAAAGGTATTACGGTCAACGACCTGATCCGGCTGGCGGCAGGACGTCCCATCAGCGTAAGTGACGCGTGCGACTATCTTTCGCAAGTCGGACTTTGCGCGCGGGATTATATCAACCGCGAGGTCAACGCCTCCCTTTCGGGCGGCGAACTGAAACGGATCGAGATTGCCACCATTTTAGCGCGCGGCACCAAGGTATCGCTGTTTGACGAGCCCGAAGCCGGCATCGACCTGTGGAGTTTCAATAATCTGATCAACGTCTTTGAACGGATGCACAAAAATTTGGGCGGATCGATCCTGATCATTTCGCACCAGGAGCGCATTCTCAACATTGCGGACAAGGTCGCCGTGATCGCAAACGGTGAAGTCCGGGCATTCGGGGCGAAAAACGATATTCTGCCTGAACTGCTGGACGCTTCGGCCGAGGCCTGCAAGGTACTGACCGAAAACATGAAAGGGGTGTAAGGATTGAACGATACCGAAAAACAGCTGCTTTCGATCATTGCCGATATGGGCGAAACGCCCGACGGCGCGTATAATATCCGTGCCAACGGCACCTCCGCCGGCAGACGCGTGACCGAAAATATTGACATCCGCAACAAGACGGACAAAGACGGTATTGAAATCATCATCCGCCCCGGTACCAAAGGTGAAACGGTGCATATCCCGGTGATCATCAGCGAAACCGGACGGACGGATCTGGTTTACAACGATTTCATCATCGGGGAGGATTGCGACGTGACCATTATGGCAGGCTGCGGCATCCACAACTGCGGCGATGCGGAATCCCGCCACGATGGCATCCACACCTTTTTTGTCGGCAAAAATGCAAAGGTGAAATATATCGAACGCCACTACGGCGAGGGCGACGGCAAGGGCGGAAAAGTCATGAATCCGACCACCGTGATCAACATTGCCGAGGGCGGTTATATGGAAATGGAAACCAGCCAGATCAAGGGGATCGACGATACCAACCGTGTGACCCGCGCCGTTGTTTCCAAAGACGGTACGCTGGTCATCAGGGAAAAGATCATGACCCACGGCACCCAGCACGCTGAAACCGACTTTTCGGTCGATCTGAACGGTGAAAACGCCGGTGCCAACGTGGTTTCCCGTTCGGTCGCGAAAGGGAATTCCACCCAATTTTTCAAATCCAACATCAACGGCAACGCCGCTTGCAGCGGACATACCGAATGTGATGCCATTATTATGGACGATGCCAAAGTCAGCGCCAGCCCTCAACTTTCCGCCAACCATATCGACGCTTCCCTGATCCACGAAGCCGCCATTGGAAAAATCGCGGGAGAACAGCTGATCAAACTGATGACGTTGGGATTAACCGAACAGGAGGCGGAAGAGGAGATCGTCAACGGTTTCCTGAAATGATATGAAAACGATACAACTGATCCGAAAGTTCCTGCCCTACTATAAAAAGTACGTCGGCATTATGCTGTTCGACCTGTTCTGTGCCGCGCTGACGACCGTTTGCGAACTGGTTTTGCCGATGATCGTGCGTGAGATCACCGACCGCGCGACCGCGACACCGGTCGATCTGACCGTAACCTTCGTCTTGCAGGTCGGGCTGTTTTACCTGTTTCTGCGATTGGTGGACACCTTTGCCAATTACTATATGGCGACCTACGGGCATATCATGGGAACCCGTATCGAGACCGATATGCGGCGCGATATGTTCCACCACCTGCAAAAACTGTCGTTTACTTTCTACGACAACACCAAGATCGGCACCATCATGTCCCGCATTACCAGTGATCTGTTCGACGTGACCGAGTTTTCGCACCACTGCCCCGAAGAATTTTTCATTGCGTTCGTCAAAATCGCGGTGGCGTTTATTCTGCTTTGCACCATCAACGTTCCGCTGACGCTGATCATCTTTTCGATCGTGCCGCCCATGGTGATCGTGCTGATGATTTACAACCGGAAAATGAAATCTGGTTTCCGGGAATCCCGAAAGGTCGTCGCGGAGTTGAACTCCAAAGTCGAGGACAGTCTGCTGGGCATTCGTGTCGTGCAGTCTTTCGCCAATGAAAACATTGAGGAAGATAAATTCAAGACCGGCAATATCGGTTTTCTGAATATTAAATCCAAAGTTTACCGGTACATGGGCACGTTCCAGTCTTTCACCCGTTTTTTTGACGGACTGATGTATATCGTCGTGGTCATTGCCGGCGCGGTCTTTATTATTTACGACCGCATTTCCGCGGCGGATCTGATCGCCTACTTACTGTTTGTCAATACCCTGCTGACTTCGATCCGGCGGATCGTGGAATTTGCCGAGCAGTTCCAGCGCGGCATGACCGGTATTGAGCGCTTTACCGAGATCATGGATACCGACCCCGATATCGTTGACCGCAAGGGAGCGCGTCCGCTGAACGCACCGAAAGGCGAATTGCGGTTTAACGACGTGACTTTCCGCTATTCCGAGAAAAACCGCGTGGTATTAGAGCATTTGAACCTGCTGATCCGTCCGGGTGAAAACGTGGCGCTGGTCGGGCCTTCCGGCGGCGGAAAGACCACGATCTGCTCCCTGATCCCCCGTTTTTACGAGATCGACGACGGCAGCATTACCATTGACGGCACCGATATCCGTGACGTGACCCTTGCCAGTCTGCGTGAACATATCGGCATCGTCCAGCAGGACGTATACCTGTTTTCGGGTAACGTAATGGAAAATATTGCTTACGGCAAACCCGATGCTTCCCCCGAAGAGATTTACGAAGCCGCCCGTCTTGCCGGCGCGGATGAATTTATCCGTGAACTGCCGAACGGCTACGAAACCTATGTAGGCGAACGGGGCGTCAAACTTTCGGGCGGACAGAAACAGCGCATTTCCATTGCGCGTGTTTTCTTAAAGAATCCGCCGATCCTGATTTTGGACGAAGCGACCAGTGCGCTGGATAACGAAAGCGAGCGGCTGGTACAGCACTCCCTTGAAAAATTGGCGCACGGGCGTACCACGCTGACCATTGCCCACCGCCTGACCACCATTAAAAACGCCGACAAGATCATGGTACTGACCCGGGACGGCATTGCCGAAACCGGCACGCATGACGACCTGCTGGTGCGGAACGGTATGTACGCTTCCCTTTACAAGGCATACACCGAAGAATAAACGAACCCCGACCGTTCCAACGAAGAGCAGAATAAGGTAAGGATAATAAGTCTGGAAATGCCTTTTTGGGTAAATAACTGCCTCAAAAAACACCGCCATACTGTCGTATGGCGGTGTTTTTTACATATTACATATTCTTATTTGCCCAGAAGCGCGGCTGTTTTTCCCCTTTCAGCCACAGATCCAGTTCGGAAAGCATCATCTTCGGACTATCGGCGTAAGCGTTCAGCGTATCGCCGCCGCGGTGATTGGTCAGCGTGATGTTATCCAGCCGCAGGAACGGATGATCGCCCAGCGGTTCAACTTCGAAAACGTCAATGGCGGCGCCCTCGATCTGCTGTTCGTTCAGCGCGTCATACAGTGCGTTGTAATCGACCATATAGGAACGGCTGGTGTTGATAAAGTACGCCGTCGGCTTCATCATTTCAAACTCGCGCGTACCGAAGATCGGCTTTTTGCTGTTGCTGCGCGCGTGCAGGGTGATGATATCCGAATTCAAAATCAGTTCTTCCAGATCCACGTACCGCACCTTGTCCCAGCGGATATTCGGATTGGTGCGTTCCGGCTCGAACAAGTTGGAGATCAGGATATTACAGCCGAAACCGCTTAATTTTTCACAGACCAGTTCCCCGACGCTGCCGAAACCGACAATGCCGACCGTCAGATCTTTCATTTCGATGATCCTGCCGGAGTTCGGGAATTTTTCACGCCATTCGCCGTTCTTCAAAGCGAAATGGGCACGGGAAATGTTCCGCAGTTCGCTGAGGATCAGCCCGACGGTAAATTCCGCGACGGCGTTGGCGTTGTGCGCCGGATTGGTCAGCACCTTGATCTTCCGTTCGGTCGCCGCTTCGATATCGACGTTTTCGGTACCGCCGCGGTTGCAGAGAATATATTTCAGTTTTTTCGCGTGCCGCAACACCTCTTCGGTGACCGGGCAAAGATGCACGATCAGGATTTCGGCGTCTTCGATCGCTTCCAGATACCCCGCAGGCAGGGCGCATTGATCACGTCCGCCCATTTCGATCAGTTTAACGGTATCACGCATACGCTTTCTGTCGCGTTTGCCGAAATACAGATATTTACATTCGGTGATCAGATCTTCGTATTTTTCGATCGCGGTACGCATCATTTCATTGTTGATAAACGTATCTCCCACAGCAAGACATTTCATAAAGCAGGATCCTTTCTATCGCGGTATGATCATTCGTTTGTTTCGTCGTCTTCGGTTTCCCAGAGTTCACCGCGCAGGTCAGCCGCGCGGAATTTCGGATGGGTTTCACCGAATACGTAAGCGCCCAGATCAATGCGGGCAAAATTGTGCGGACATCTGCGGTTGGACAGCGACGGTTTTTCCATATAATTCGGTCCGTACGCGTAATTCAGATACGGCACCGGATCGGTCGGCGTCATAGCCGTAACGCCGGCAAATTCAACATCCTCGACCTCTTCCAGACCGGTGATTGGCAGCGGTCCGTCCATCAGTTTTTTGCCGACCGTATCGATCAGCAGCGTGGTATTCTTTTTACGGCGATAGCGGCAGGCCACCCAATCGAACAGTTTATGATACACCTTCATCGGGATCAGCCGCATAAGCGGTAAAAACTTTCTGCTGAATCCGTAATGATAATTTTTACGCGGCGTATTGTACCAGCGGATATAGATCAGCGTTGTCAGCGCCGCCAGCCAGTACACCTGCAATTTCTGGAAGAATTTGTTTTCGGTCGTCCGGTCATAGATCAGCAGATCCACGAAAACGCCGTCCTCAAAAACGTTTTTCGAGGAGAAGCGCGTTGAAAACCAGGTGTTTTTCATGCGGATCTTTTCGATCGTATAATGGTTGCCGCTTCCGTTATAAACGCCGGAGAACAGAAACCGGTCGTCCAGTTCCTCTTCACAGACTTTGCGGAATTTTTCATAATCTTCCCGCAGCATACCGATATCCAGATCGTCGTCCCACTCGATCGGGGCGCCGCCGCGTACCGAACCGAGCAGCGTACCGCCGGCCAGGAAATATTTGATCGAGTGCTTGCGGCAGATGCGGTCGATTTCCTGCAAAATTTCCAGTTCCAGTTTCTGGATAATGTCGATTTTTCCCTGATAAAAGGCGACGTTTTCGTCATTGGCGTATTCTTCGCCGGTGCAGTAAGAGATCATGTGCCACAGCGCGTTGGTAAATTTGCAGTTGCCGGGCATTTTCCGACGGGAAATTTTCAACGTATCCAGCGCATAGTTTTTCATTTTCCCGTTCTTGTCGATATCCGCCGAAAGACCGAGCTTTTGCGGACAGCACTCGTGAAGCAGTTCCAGCAGACGGGCAACGGTCAGTCTGGTGCCGAGACCGTTGAAAACATGGCCGGAGATCTCCTGCATATCAAGCAGCGCGTACGCCTGTTTGCAGGCATAGCGGACATAGGTCAGCGAAACGGTCGTTGCGAAAGCATCCTGATCAATGACCACCTTCTGCGCGTCAAACGATTTTTTGACGATTTCCGCCACGTTCACGTTGGGGGAATGGTTACGGTCCGGCGCGAAAACATCGCTGAAACGGATCACTGTCAAGTCCACCCCGGAACGCTGTGCGGCGCGGAAAACATCCGTCAGTTCCAGATAGTAATCAATTTCGGGTGTGCGGGTGACTTTTTTGGAAATATAATAGTCAAACTCCCGTTCCGCAAGGGAGGAGATTCCGTTCGGGAAAGCGGGGAACGCCGGCAGAAAGACCGACGCGACCACTTTGTGATTTTTCTGTTTTGCCAGCACCGAAAACAGTTCGCGCAATTTGGCAAGCGTTGTTTCACGCTGCGGCAGACCGCCGATGCAATCGGCAAAAACCATCGTATTTCCGGCCGCCAGACCCGCGGCTTCCGAAATTTCCGCCGTTTTGACGGTTTCCTGCACGGCATTTAGGGTCTTTCGGCGATATTCATCCTCCGTACCCGAAAGCAGATAATACGGACGGCCCACGCCGAGAATATCACCTTTTTTCAAAAAGGCGACCGATGACGCACGCAGCAAATAATCGCAAAGAAAATTCGTATCCGCGAAATAAAGCAGATTGTTTTTATACAGGTCTGCTTTTTTGCTACTTACAATATAGCCGGCAAGTAATTCATACTCATCCGTTAAAATCAATTTTTTCATTCATACCCCTCCGAGGTCAAAAGCCGGTCACAGATCGGCATCCTGCAAAAGCATTTCCGCCAGTTTCAAATCAAATTGCGTCGTCAGTTTGAAGTTTTCGCGCTCGCCCTGAACGATACCGACGCGAAAACCTTTTTCAATATAAAGCCGCCCCGCTTCCATATAGCGCTGTTTTTCCTCGTCAGTCAGCGTATCGACCAGCCGGAGGAAATGCCGCACGTCAATGGTCTGCGGTCCCTGATCGCAAAAAACCGTCGGGCGGTACGGGACCTCGTCGCTGACCTTTCCGTCTTTGGAGATCAGCACCGTGTCGATCGTCGGGATCGAGGTCGTGACCATATCATAATTCTTTACTTCCGTCAGGTTTTCCCGAATGATGCGGGGGGATACGAACGGACGGGCGCAATCGTGATTGATCATGATCAGGTCGCCGTCGTCACCGCGTTCTTCGGCCAGACGCTCGCTTTCGTGCGCCAGGCAAAGCAGAGAATCGAACCGGGTTTCCCCGCCTTCGATAATGATCACCGCATCCTCCGCGATACCGTACTGCGGAAGCAGTTCCCTGCAATAGTCGATCCAGTCGCGGTTCATCGCGATCACCGTTGCGTCGACCGTTTCTTCTTCCATGAAACGCTTGACCGTCCGCACAATGATGGGAATGCCGCCAACCGGCAAAAACTGTTTCGGCAAACCGCCGTTCGACATTCTTGTGCCGAGGC
>JAZRWX010000118.1:0-3014 GCA_045599905.1 Acutalibacteraceae bacterium | reverse complement strand
GGATAATATCCGCTACGGAAAACTGGACGCGACCGACGAGGAATGCCGCAACGCCGCCCGCCTTTCGGGCGCGGATGATTTCATCACCCGTCTGCCGGACGGTTATAATACCATGCTGACCAATAACGGCTCCAATCTGTCGCAGGGTCAGCGCCAGTTGCTGGCGATCGCGCGCGCCGCGGTTGCCGATCCGCCGGTCATGATCCTGGATGAAGCCACGTCGTCTATCGATACCCGTACCGAATCCATCGTACAAAAGGGTATGGATAAACTGATGGAGGGCAGAACGGTCTTTGTGATCGCGCACCGTCTGTCAACCGTTCAAAACGCCGACGTGATCATGGTACTGGATCACGGACGTATTATTGAACGCGGCAACCACGAGAAACTGATCGAAGAAAAAGGAACGTATTATCAGTTGTATACCGGCGCGTTTGAACTGGAATAACGCATTTGATCCCCACTGTGCAAAAAACATGGTGGGGATTTTTCGTTTTTGGCATATTTCCGCCTGTCCGTGAATATTCATTTAGTAGTAATGAATGGAGTGTGGAAATCATGGAACAAAAACTGAAAACGGAAATATATACCGAAAATAAACTCTTTAAGGATACGGCGGAAATTCCGGTCGATGTCGATTTTCTTCTGCCCGATTACTGCCCCGACGTGGTAAAAATCCTTAAATGCCGCGCCGTGGCGCGCATAGCGTCCCGAACGGTCAGCGGCGGTTCGGTTTCGCCCGAGGGATCGGTTACCATTTCGGTGCTTTATTCCGACGAAAACAATCGTGTTTTTTCGTTTGAACAGCCGTTTCCGTTCGCAAAATCGTTTGAAACCGGCATTACTTCCGATAACGCCTCGGTGGACTGCCGCGCACGGGTGGAATATATGAACTGCCGGGCTGTGACCGGCAGAAAGATCGATATCCACGGCGCGGTCGAACTGACCCTTTGTGTCTGCGAGCGGCAGACCGTAGAAATTCTGGCGGATTACGACGATCCGCAGTTGGAACTGCGCCGCAATACCGTTCCGGCAACGACGCCGATGGGGACGGCGCAGAAATACGTTGTGCTGGAAGATGTGATCACGGTGGGGCAGGGTCAGCCGGACATCTGTGCGCTGCTGCGCTATGACGCCGAACCCACGGTGCGTGAAAGCAAACTGCTGAACGGTAAAAACATCGTCAAAGGAGAACTGTGCCTGCGTATGCTGTACGCGCCGACCGAGGGCAAACCGCAGACCGTTCGCGCGATCCTGCCGTTCAGCCAGCTGATCGAAGTGCCGGGCGCGACGGAAGAATGCACCTGCGACGCGGAAGTATGCGTTGCCGCGCTGGAAATCAAACCGAAAACAGAACCGGGCGGCGAGATCCGCAACTTTGCCGTGAACGCCAAACTGCTGATTTGCAGCAAGGCGTATTGCGATAAGGATCTGGAAGTCATTACCGATGCCTATTCCAGAAAATTTGAAACGGCGCTGACTCCGACCGAGGTCGAGATCCGGCGTTTGGACCGTGTGATGGAGGAAAGCTGCCGCTGCCGTTCGGTATTCGATTTTCCGAACGGTACGCCGACCGAAGTGCTGGACCTTTGCTGTGAGGTGCAGAATGCCGCCGCCTCTTTCGGGGAAACCGAACTGACCGTCAGCGGAACGGTCATGGCGGGACTGCTGGTTTGCGGCGAAAACGGAATACCGGAATATTATGAAAAGCCGGTCGAGTTTTCCTGCAAATATCCGTGCGAAATGACCGAAAACGCTTCCTGTGTTCCGGTCGTGACGGTGCGGAACTGCAATTACTCGCTGGACCGTGACGGTCATGCCGAAATACGGATCGAACTGGCCATTCGCGCGCCGATCATGATCACCAACCCCTGCCGGCTGATCACCGATCTTCAAGTCGATGAACAGCCGCTTCCGGCGGAAGACCGCGGCGCTATGACACTGTATTTCGCGGCGGCTGGTGAATCGGTCTGGGATATTGCCAGACGGTACCGTGCCGCGGTGGAGGAGATCCGGTCGCTAAATCAGATTGGGGACGTTTTGAACGAAGATTGTATGCTGATGATTCCAATGTCGTAATCTTTAAGCGGGAGGAAAACTCCCGCTTTTTTTATGAAAATTTCAAAAACCTATTGACTTTTCCTGACTTTCGGCTATAATTAAAGTCAGGAAAGGTCAAAAAGGTGATAAAAATGAAGATCAGCGACTTGATTACTTCTGAAATTTTAAGAATGCTGGATGAATCCGAAGCCCATACGGCCGAGATCCAGCGAAACGAATTTGCCAACGATATCGGCTGTGCGCCCAGTCAGATCAATTACGTTCTGTCGTCCCGCTTTACGCCGGAACACGGTTATATTATCGAAAGCCGCCGCGGCGGCGGGGGATATATCCGTATCCGCCGGGTGGTGATGAGCCATTCCTCGGCATTGATGCACGTGATCAATTCGATCGGTGACTCTATCGATGCGCTGTCGGCAAGGGTGGTCATTGAAAACTGTCTGCATTCGCAACTGATCACGGTTGAAAGCGCGAAATTGCTGTGGGCGGCGGTGTCCACAAACGTCATGCGCCAGGTTCCGCCCATTCTGAAAGACATCCTGCGCGCGGCAATTTTGAAAGAAATGCTGTTGACACAATTATAATTATGCGCTTTTTTGTCAAAGATAAATTTGAGTATTGGAAAGGAAGTCCGGAAAATGCTGTGTGAAAAATGCGGAAAAAACCATGCAACGACTCATATCCGTACCGTCATCAACGGGGTCGCAAATGAATGGAATTTGTGCAGTCAGTGCGCCCACGCCGAAGGATACGGCGCAGACGTTCACGATCCGCTGGATAATCTGTTTGCTTCCCTGTTTGGGGAAACGGCTGCCAGAACCGAAGAAAGAACTTGTCCGCAATGCGGCTGTACTTTTTCGGATATCAGCGCTACCGGCAAGGTCGGCTGCGCGACCTGTTACCGGACTTTTCACGACCGGCTTTTGCCGTATAAGTCGGAGGCCAAGCGGTCT
>JAZRWX010000117.1:0-2707 GCA_045599905.1 Acutalibacteraceae bacterium | reverse complement strand
CGACCGGACGTTCCACACCGCTTAAATCATCATTCAGACCACTGCCGTGTTTAACGAACAACGGTGCCGAAGCACGGCGCAGATTCAGCGCGTCACACAGATTTTCCTCAAAACGGTGGCGCAGAGAACGAATGGCAAGTTGGGTCGTAAGCACATCTAATTTCGGAATGTATTTTTCCATAAAAAATCCTCTTTATCGCATTATTGATCATTAAGAAATACTGCCGACGGTTCTGGGGTACAGGATCACGTCACGGATATTCTGGACACCCGTTACGTACATGATGATCCGTTCAAGGCCCAGACCGAAACCGCTGTGCGGAACCGAGCCGAACCGGCGCAGACTGATATAATCCTCATACTCGTCCAGTGACATTCCGCGATCGTTCATGGCGTTCAGCAGTTTATCGAGATCCGCTTCGCGTTCGCTGCAACCGATGATCTCGCCGACACCCGGCACCAGAAGATCGGTCGCGGCAACCGTTTTACCGTCCGGATTCTGTTTCATATAGAACGATTTGATCTCCTTCGGATAATCGGTCAGGAAGACTGGTTTTTTGCAGATCTGTTCGGTGATATAACGCTCATGCTCGGTCATCAGATCACATCCCCAGTAAACCGGATACTGGAATTCTTCCCCGCAGGCAAGCAGTTTTTCCACCGCCTCGGTATAAGTCATGACCGCAAAATCATTGCTGACGACGTTTTCCAGTTTTTCGATCAGACCCTTTTCAAAATGCGCGTCAAAGAATTTCAGTTCATTCGGGCATTTTTCCAGCACGGCACGGATGATGTGCTTGATCATTTCTTCGGCGATCTCAATAATATCGGGCAGTTCGGCAAAAGCCACTTCGGGTTCAACGTGCCAGAATTCCGCGACGTGGCGGGGCGTATTACTCTTTTCAGCACGAAAAGACGGACCGAACGTATAAATCTTGCCAAGTGCCATGGCGGCGACTTCACCTTCCAGCTGACCCGAAACAGACAGCGCGGCACGGCGGCCGAAGAAATCGTTTTCGTCGGCTTCCGCCTGGGTCTTATAGCCGTCCTCTACCCCGACTGTGGTGACACGGAACATTTCACCGGCACCTTCGCAGTCACTGGCGGTGATCAGCGGCGTATGGACGTAAACATAGTGGCGGCTCTGGAAATATTCGTGAATGGCGGCAGAAACGACCGAACGTACACGGAATACCGCGTTAAAGGTATTCGTGCGGACACGCAGTGCCGGCATGGTACGCAGATATTCCAGCGTGTGGCGTTTTTTCTGCAACGGATATTCCGGCGGACAAACACCGAGTACCGTAATACTTTCGGCGTTGATTTCCACCGTTCCCTGATTGACGACCGACGGAACGACCGTTCCCACGACCGAAAGCGATGTGCCGAGTTTCATGTAAGCGGAAGGATCGGCAATCACGGCCTTGTCGATGACGATTTGCAGATGTTTCAGAGTGGTACCGTCATTCAGTTCCAAAAAAGCCATGTTTTTGGAATCACGCGAAGTACGGACCCAGCCGCAGACCGTGACCTGCTTTTGCAGATAAGATTGATCGTTAAAGATTTCGTACAGATCAATGTGTTTCATACAGAACACTCCCTCAAAAAAATAAAGTAAAAAAAAGCGCCATTAGTCCCTTTTTATTAGGACGAATAGACGCTTAACATTCGCGGTGCCACCTAATTTACCGTTTTTTCAAAACGATCTCTCGATCCGACCGTACAGCCGTACCCGCTTAACGCGCGGGACACGTCGCCCCTACTGCTCCGTCCGGAGGTTCGGTTTGCGGCTAAAAAGTGTTCTTCCCAGCGGGCGTGTCACCGTGATTTCACCCTACACGATTCTCTGCACACCGTTTCCGCAGGTACTTTTCTTTCTCAATGCCTTATAATATAAATACTATAAAAATATTATAGCACTTAACAGTCAAAATGTCAATTATTTTTCGGGGTTTTCCGGATCGATCACGCGCAGATCTTTTTTCGGCGGAAGCGGCATATCAAAAATAGCCGCCGCTTGTTCCAGCGCGCTCATCGCCTGGCGGACAACGTCGTTTTCCGGAAGAGTTGCCGGCTGTTCCGCTATCGGCTCTTCCGTGGGTTCCGCCGCAGGTTCTGTAACGGGTTCCTGCGGTACTTCCACCAAAAAGTCCTGAACATCCTCATCGGTTTCCTGTTCCGCGGTTTCTTCCGGTACCGGAACGGCCGGCTGATTGAACGCGGCATCATCTTCCGGCGGGACGATCACCTTGAAAGACAGAACAGACCGTTCTTCCGGTTCGTCAATCGGCTGCGCGACATTGGGCAACAGTTCCAAAAACGGCTGTGCCGATTTTTCGTATTTTCCGATCGCGTCATCGATTTGTCTGTCTGTCGTATCTTTGATCTGTGCAACGCCCGAATAGGCATTGGGAATATCGGACACCTTTGCAATAAAGGAGGAAAGAATTTCTTGCAGAGCGTTGGTCTTTTGATTCATCTGCTCGATCAAAGCGCTGATTTCCTGCCCGACCGAAACCAAACCGGCGGTCGCATTTTTCAGTTCGTACTGATTGGTATCGAAAACGTCATTCAGATCCGTCAGCAGATCGTTTACCTGATCTTTGGCGGTGCCGGCGATTTCGGCACCCGTTTCATAGGCGTGCAGATACACTTTACCGATAACGGAACTGTCAGCGGGCGGATTGGCCTTGATTTCTTCAAGATT